>JAYVMQ010000298.1:0-1826 GCA_043758855.1 Chloroflexota bacterium | reverse complement strand
ACTGCCTGGCTCTGTTCACTCATTTGCATCTCAATCTCCAGCACCACTGTCAGCTAGCGCCAACGGCCAAACAGTGACGCAGCCGGCCCGCCGTAACAGTGCCGCTGCGATGGTCAAGGTCCACGCCGACCTAATGACGTCATCGACCAACAACACCGGCCCCTTGGGTGAGCCCGGTGTTACGGCAAATACGCCGTCCAGGTTGTGGCATTGGTGGAATCGGTTTTGTTGCGCCTTCTGTGGTTGATTGTCCCTCACCTTGGTGATTACTGCATGGAATGGCAGGCCAAGGCGTTGAGCCAGACGCGTGGCGAAATCCGACACAAGCTTGGGGCGCTTTGTTGACGGGATGCAGGTGACCCACGTCGGGCCGGGGTTCGGCTGCCAACGCCGCTGAATCATTTCCGCCACAGCGTCGACCAGTTCATCGCGAAAGTGGCCAGCATGCTTGTCCTCGGCCACCACTGCCCCCCACCCAGCGTCACCCCAGCGAGAGAGAGTTCGTCCGGTTTCAGCACGCAGAGCCTGCGGGAGATTGCCCCAGAAGCCGTATTCAGCGAAGGCATCGGCTGCAACCTGCTTCTTGGTCTCCAGCGGAAACTCGGCGTGGCGCAGAAACAAGGCGGCGTTGACGGCCAGCTCGTGGCTGAAAGACTCCGAGACGAGCGGATGGCCTACGCAAGACGTACAGCAGCCGCAGTCACGCGGTTGAGGATCGTCCAGGGAGCGGGCCAGGAAGACCATCTTGCACTCCTTGGTGTCGATGTAGTCCTGAACCTCCTGCCACTCCTGCTCGCGCTGGCGGGTGAGGTTGTCGATCCGTTCCTGATCCATGCGATAGGGGACGGGCGTACGAAACCAGCGGGGGCCGTCCTTGATAACGGGGGATGGGTTTTCTACGGATAGCAGTTTGAGCACCTTCTCGATCTGCGTCTTGCGCAGGTTGATCGCGGCTTCGATGGATGAGGTGGTCATACCGTCGCTGTTGGCCAGCGCATTCAGAATTGAGTGGACATGTTCCTGTTCCGGAAACGCCGAACCACGGAAGTATTCGTGGATCTCGGTGTCTTCAAGGCCGGACAGCAACATGCCCACCGCACGAGGGATAGCTCGGCCCGCTCGACCTACCTGTTGGTAGTAGCCGACGATGGAACCCGGGGCCTGGTAGTGGACGACAAAGCCGAGGTCAGGCTTGTCGTAGCCCATGGATAGCGCGGTGGTTGCGACCAGTGCCTTGATGCGATTGGTGTAGAGCAGATCTTCCAAGTGCTGGCGGTAGGCGTCCGAGTCATCGAAGGCCGGGTCGGTAACGCCGCTGTAGTAAGCCTTCGCCTCGATACCGTTGTCGTTTAGCCATTGCGCGACTCGATCGGCATCCCGTTTGGTCAGGACATAGACAATGCCAGTGCCTGACAGCTCGGCCAGGTGGTCGATCAGCCAGGCCAGCCGTGCAGCCTGATCGGACAAGCGCGTTGCCTGCAGGTGCAAGCTTTCGCGCGTAAGAGGGCCGCGCAATACCTGCATGTCACCCAGCTGCGCGACGACGTCCGCAATCACTCGGTCATTGGCTGTGGCGGTTGTCCCGAGCACCGGCATGTTTGCCGGCATGCGCTTGATGACGTTGATGAGCCGTCGGTAATCCGGGCGGAAGTCGTGGCCCCAATCGGAAATGCAATGCGCTTCGTCCACCACGAGCAGTCCGATGCGATTGGCGATACGTAGCAGGACTTTCTCCACGAAATCGTCGTTGGCCAGACGCTCAGGTGAAATCAGTACCGCATCAGCGCCACCGTCCACGATGTCATTTATGAGCGCCGGCCAATCGT
>JAYVMQ010000297.1:0-7591 GCA_043758855.1 Chloroflexota bacterium | reverse complement strand
CGCCCTGATACAGAGCCCCGGCCTGAACGTGCGGCCAGCAAAAATCGCGCACGAAGCGCTCGCGGCCGTCGACGACATAGGCCCGTACGGCCCCGGCGCTGATGGCGCGTCGGTCCACGTCCTCCTTGAGAACGCCGCCGCCGAGATCAACGGTCAGGGTCACGACCTCTGCGTCGTACTGCTCGCGCAACCAGGCAACGGCGACCGAGGTGTCGAGTCCACCGGAATAAGCGAGCACTACCTTCTTCATCGAGGGGCCTCCGAATTCGCGACCCGGCCAACAGCCGGGCTAGGTCGACCGTTAGGCAGCGGCGCAGCCCCGGTCGGTTGATAACTACCGAAACGGACCAGCCACCGTTCGAGGGCGGCCTCGGTCTCGAAGAGGACAAGCAGAGTGTTGTCGCCCGCCAGGGTGCCGACCTGCTCCTGCAGGCTCGATTGGTCGATCGCCTGGGCGATCGCGCCCGCGGAACCCGGCGTGGCGACCAGAACCAGGCTCAACCCGCTGCGCCTGATCCGAACCGGGATGTCCTCCAGGAGCCGGTGGAGCCTGGAGTCGTACAGGTTGCCCGTTGCGGCCGACTCCGGCGTGGCGTAGACGTGGCGGTCGTCGCGCGGCACCTTGACCAGCCCGAGTTCGGCCGCGTCACGGCTGACGGTGGCCTGGGTGACCTCGAAACCGGCCCCGCGGAGCAGCTCCACAAGCTCTTCCTGGCTGCCGATTGGCGAGCGGTTTACGAGCTCCAGAAGCGTCCGCTGGCGGCGCTGCTTGACGTTAATCCCGCTCCCGTTGAGAACCATGGCTGCCATCCGCTAGATGGTCCCGGCTGAGGCTTCGCTGGCCGCGCGCGCCGCCGTGATCCTGGTTCCAAAGGTCGGATCGGTGAGGGCGCGGGTCAGGGCGTGCTGGTCGGCCGAGTCGGCGATGACAGCCTCGGCGCCGGGCCAGTTGACGGCCCCCAGGGCGGCCCGAATCTTGGGCACCATGCCGCCCTTGATCACCCCCTCCGCGATCATTCTCTCCGCCTGATCGGCGGTCATGGACGAGAGCTTCTCACCGGCTGCGTTGCGGACGCCGTCAACGTCGGTCATAAGGACCAGCTGGCGAGCGCCCAGGCCGGCGGCAATGCCGGCGGCCGCGTCATCGGCATTGACGTTGCAGACGATGCCCTGCTCGTCACGGGCGAGCGGCGCGACCACGGCCACCTGGCCGGCCACCAGCAGCTGATCCAGGAAGTCGCGCCGCAGTCCCACGACGTGGGCCACAAGCCCCAGACCGGGCACGCGCTCGGCGATCATGAAGCCGCCATCCACGCCACTGAGCCCAACCGCATCGACGCCGCGGTCACGCAGGTCCGACACGAGCTCTGAGTTGACCACTCCCCGCAGAACGGCCGCGGCGACCTCCAGAGCTGCCTGGTCGGTTACGCGAAGACCGCCCTCGAACTTGCCCTGTACGCCTAGTCGTTCGAGCCACTCGGTAATGCGCTTGCCGCCGCCGTGCACGAGGACGACGGGC
The DNA here is from genome assembly GCA_043758855.1 of Chloroflexota bacterium. Taxonomy (GTDB): domain Bacteria; phylum Chloroflexota; class Limnocylindria; order Limnocylindrales; family CSP1-4; genus Fen-1039. The sequence continues at coordinate 6,072 of JAYVMQ010000297.1, read as the reverse complement.
CGCTTGCGGGCGATGGTCGCGACCTCGTCGAGAATGTGCGCCTGATCGGCCAGCGTGGTGCCGCCGAGTTTGAGGACGAGGACTTCGCTCATGTCGTGTACTCCGCGTTCTCGACTACATATTGCTCAGTCAGGTCGCACCCGAACGCCTCGCCGAGACCGCCGCCCAGGGCCAGATGGAGGCGAATGAGCACCTCGGGCGCAGCCATCGCCTGGCGGACCGCGTCGCGGTCGAAAGGGAGGGGAGCGCCGTCGAATACGAGGGTCCCGGCGATGGCGATTCGCAGCTTGTCGAGGTCCAGTTTGGGCGCCCGGCCGGCTCGCGCCGTCGCCTCGTTGCGATCCAGGCCGGCCGCCTCCAGGAGTTCCTCTTCGGGAAGTCTGGCGTTGCCGGCAGCGCTGGCAACGCGGCCCCAGTTGGGGTCGCGACCATGGACTGCAGCCTTCAGCAGGCTGCTGCTGACGATGGACCGGGCGATGGCCCGGGCATCGTAATCATCGGCCGCGCCGCTCACCTGGCAGGTGATCAGGGTTGAGGCGCCTTCGCCATCCGCGGCCTGCTGGCGAGCCAGTGATCTGGCCACGGCCTCGATCGCTTTACCCAAAAGGGCGGCCTCGTGGCTCATCGCGGCCACGGCGGCCTTCGACGCGCCCGAGGCCAGCAGGAAGACCGTGTCGTTGGTGCTGGTGTCACCGTCGACGCTGATCTGATTCCACGTCCGCTGCACGATCGGCGCCAGGATGGAGTGAAGAGTGGCGGGCGGAATGCTGGCATCGGTCAAGATGACGCTCAGCATCGTGGCCATGCGGGGGTGGATCATGCCCACGCCTTTGGCGATTCCCGAGACGGTGACCTTTACCGGATCGCCGTTCGGCCCCGGCATCTCGACAGAGGTTGTGGCCAGTTTGATCTTCGTATCCGTGGTCATCATCGCGCTGGCTACGGCCTCCAGGCCTTCGTCCGTTGCGGCCAGTGTCGGAACGAGGCGGCCGAGCCCCTCATTGACCTTGGAGACCGGTAGCCGGAGCCCGATTACGCCGGTGGAGAGGGCCAGTGTCCGTTCTGGAGTGGTCTGAAGCAGCGTCGCCAGTGCCTTGCTCACCTCAGCCTGGTCCGCGTCTCCCTCAACGCCCGTGGCCGCGTTCGCAGAGCCGGCTGTGACGACTATCGCATCGGTCCAGCCGAACTTGCCGCCCCCAGTCGTCTCGGTGGCGGTGAGATGCGCCCGCGATATCCGGATAGGCGCGGCAACCACTTGGTTGCGGGTGAAGACGGCCGCTACGGCTGCCGATTCACCGGTGGTGGCAATGACGCCCAGGTCCGGCCGGCCTGAGGGCTTGATGCCTGCCGCCAGTCCGCCCGCCCGGAACCCGCCCGGCATGGCAGCCCGTTCCTGCACCACAGGCAGCGCGATGGGCAGCGGCGCGAGATCGCCGGAGTGTGGCTTGTCTGAAGCGGCGCGCTGCGAGCCTGGATGCATAAGATGCGGGTCCCTTTCGACTGGGCGTTCGACTGGGCGTTCGGCTGCCGCGCCGGACTCCAGCCCGGAGCGGCAGCCTCCGCTGTTAGGGCGCGATCGGGTAACCCTCGAGGCCGGTCGTCTCGGGTAGACCAAAAACCACGTTGAGAGCCTGAACCGCCTGCCCGGCGGCTCCCTTGATGAGGTTGTCGATGACGCCGATGGCTAGGACCCGGCCAGTGCGCGGATCCACCCGACACCAGACACGGCAGAGGTTGCTGCCGCAGACGTGCTTCGTTGACGGCGGGTCGGCGACGACCTGGACAAAGGGCTCGTCGCGGTAGGCGTCGGCATACAGCGCGTCCAGCTCGTCCTGAGTGACCGGCCGGGTCGGTCGGACGTGGCAGCTCGTCAGGATGCCGCGCGTCATGGGAATGAGGTGGGGCAGGAAGTCGACCGTGGCCACGCCCGGATTAGCATCGCGGCGGGCAAGCGGACCGCGCTCGCCCTGCTGCTGCAGCTCTTGCTCCATCTCGGCCGTATGGCGATGGGTGAACATTCCATAGGCCTTGACGCTCTCGTTGACCTCGGAGAAAAGGAGATCTGCCTTCGGCTCGCGACCCGCACCGGAGGCGCCGCTTTTAGCGTCGACCACGAGATCGGCGATAAGGCCGGCTCGGGCCAGCGGGGCAAGGGTCAGGATCGTGGCCGTGGGATAGCAGCCCGGTAGGCCGATAATCGTGTTAGGGCGGTCGACAGCGGCGCGCATCTCATCGCGATGCAGCTCGGGCAGACCATAGACGGCCTCCGCCAACAGCTGCGGCGCCGGGTGTTCAAACTTGTACCAGCCCGGATAGTCGGCCGGGTCGTGGAGGCGGAAGTCAGGCCCAATGTCGAAAAGGGCGGATCCACGGGCCACGATATCGGCCGCCATCTCGGCCGCGATGCCATGTGGCAGAGCCGTGAAGACGGCGTCGGCTCTGGGAATTGCCTGGTCGATTACGAGGCCCGATCCGCTCAAATGCGGGTGCGATGCCGCGATCGGCACATGATCCCGGTTGCGGCCATACAGCCCTGCCAACTTGACGTTGGGGTGGTTCAGCAGCAGCCGGACCAACTCGCCGCCCGCGTAGCCCGTGGCGCCGACAATGCCGACCGTGAGGATTCGGCCGCCTGAGCGGCTTCGAAAGGCCTTGGGTCCGAGACGGTCGGAGGTGTTCTCAGGGCTGTTGGGCGTGGGTCGAGTGACGGTCATGGTCGGCAGAGTATACGGTTTGATGAATAGCTATGCAACCGGTCCGCAACCATGACGTGCCGGCGCGCGACCCGCTCGCTAGACGTAGGTGGCCACGACCACGAGGACCCAGGCCACCATGAACCAGTGCAGCAGCCAGCCATACAGGAACGACTTCGTCCGCCACGCCAGGATGCCGAAGAACACTCCGCCCAGCACTGTCGACAGCTGCTCGACCTCGGGCTTCCAGACGTGCATCAGCGCGAATGGGATCATCTGGAGCCATATGGCGTCGGTCCCGTACTTGCGACCGAAGCCCCAAAGCAGCCAGCCGCGGAAGAAGAACTCCCAGGCGAAGAGGTCAACTGCCGTGTCGACGATTAGTCTCCAGGCCGGTCGGCCTGCGATCGACTCGGTGTAGTAGGCGCGGAAGTCCGGCTGCCGACTGACGAACCAGATCACCACGGCCATGACGGCGATGCCGGCGATGGCGATCGGGAGGCCGCGACGCCAGTAGCCCAGAGTGAGGCCGTAGCGGCGCGGGTTCTCGCGCCAGGCCAGGACGATTACGGCGACGGGGATGATGAATTCGAGGACGAACCGGTCGTATGCGGCTTCGACGAACCGGTTGTTGAAGGCGAGAATCAGGATGACCGTAGCCAGGGTGACGATCTGGACGATCCGGGCGTCGAAGTCCACGCCCCAGAACCGCCAAACCCGGGACGGCCGACGATCCGCGGTCACAGCGACTGAGCGGTCTTGGGCCCGTTTCGCTTCCACAGCGACATGATCGCAGGGACCGGTCGGCCCTGCCCGGTCACAATCGCCGCCGGGGCCGATCGGCCCTGCCCGGTCACGATCGTCCGCTGAGGCCGGCCGGTTTAGCGAGTTTGGGTGCGCCGGTTCGGATGCACCGCACGATCCGATCCCGACGCTCCGGTTCTGGTCCAGTTGAAGCGGGTACCATTACGGCGTCCCCCCATGCATCTTGGCAGGTGGTCCCGTGTCGGATTCGACACCTTCGACAGCGGCCTCGGGCGTCGCTGGCCGCGCAACGGCGGGCGAGTCCCAGGTGACGTGCAGATCTGGTCCGGGCGCGCGGATCCTGGAGTTCACTCGGAACCCGTGGGCTCTCGCCGGATTCGTGGCCCTGGTCGCGGCCATCGTGTTATGGGTTGTCATCAGGCCGCTGGATCATTTCGCCAGCGATCCGGATTCTGTCGCTTCCGTTCTGTACTGGCGGCGCTTGATCAATGGTCAGCGTCTCGAATCCTTCGTGCCGACCACGCCCAAGCCGCTTCTGACGGTCGTCTACGGCATTCTCTATTCACTCACCGGTGATTGGCGGGCCTTGACCGTCGCGTCGCTAGCTGCCGGCGCAGTCTCCATCGGGCTCGCAGCGCGCTTGGCCACTCGGCTGGGCGGAGTTGCGGCCGCCGTTGTCGTCGTCATTGCCATGCTGGCCTGGCCGGATTTCCTGGTCGAAGTGGCTCACGGCAACTCATTCGTGTGGGCTCTGATGTTGTGGCTGGTTGCGGGCGTTCTGATGACCGCCGATCGGCCGCACCCCTGGCAAGCTGGAATCGCGCTCGCTCTGGCCGGCGTTGCTCGCACCGAGACGATGTGGCTGATGGTCGCCGTAATCGGTTGCGTGGCCTTCGTTGCCTGGCAAACGATGAGGGGCAGAGACCGGACCAGGCTCGTGGCGGTAGCGCCACTATTGATCGGGTTGCTGGCCGTGCCGCTGACCTGCCTCCACGACCTGCTCATAACGGGGCGACCCCTTTACTGGCTGTCCGTTCCCTCCGCTTACACAACCCTGGTCACACCTAATCTGGCCCCGATCGCGCCGTTCAGAACTATCCGTGGCGCGCTGGGCCATTACCGGCCCGCTGCACCTTTGTTGATCCTGGCTGCGGTCGGGCTCGTCCAAGTGGTCGCGTCGAAGCGTCGCGCGATCGCCCTTGCTCTCTTTTCGCTCGGCTGTGGAGTGATCCTTACCCTCGCCTATCTTTCGTGGCGAGCCGTCTTCGTTACGGCACGCTATTACGAAGAGGCGGACGCCCCGACGCTCCTGCTGGCCGCGATCGGGTCCGCGACCGTCCTGAGCTGGCTGGCGCTGCGCCTCGCCGGCAAACGGCTGCGGCTCAACCGATGGGTTCCCCTGGCCACGGCTGCCGTCGCGGCCGCCCTGGCTCTGGGGGTTGTGGTGGTAGATGTGCCGCATGACGTGGTCCAACGGCAGCTCATTGCCACTTCCTCGGGCTATGCCGCCCTGACCAAGCAGATCCCTGCGCTCAAAACGATTCTGACCGGCGCGAAGGGCGCGACCGTAGAAGTCACAGGCGTTAGCTACCCCGTCGCAGATCCGCGCGCCTGCCGGATCTTCGTTCCGCGAGCCTTCCTATCGCTCATCGCTGTGGAGACCGGCGCCCCATTGGATACTTTGGGCGACTCGTTCCTGGCATTCCGTGACGGCAACTACGCCACGCTCAGTCCCGGACAATACGTGTTGCACATCACCTCAATAGATGGCGTCGGCGGGAGTTACGAGCCGTTCGAGCATTCGAGCCCGGTAGTGCTCAAGGTGACCGCTGATCGGAGCGTCCGGATCACGCCGCTCTACGCGGACGACGCCCAAGGGGTGTGGCTGATGCGCATCGACCCGGCGTAGGAGCCGGGCGTTCGCGCCTGCGGCCGATCCCCGGCCCGCGAGCGCTACTCCGCCAGGACATCCGCCATGGGACCGGTCACCGCGACCTCGCCCGACTCCTGCGTGGCAGGCGCGCCGCCGACACCGGGCCGATTGATCGTGTATCGGTGGCTGATGCGGGCCGGTCCGCCTGCGATCTGGGCACTCACGGTGCAGTACTTAGTGGCCGACAGCTCGATCGAGCGCCGCACCGCCTCGGTGTCCACGGCCCCCTCGATCACGTGCGTGACGGTGATGTCGGTGTAGACGTTGGGCGCTTTCTCGCGCTGGCTGCCGGTGACGTCGACCGAATAGCTGTCCACGACCTGGCGCTTCTTGGCCATGATCTCGACCACATCCATTGCCGTGCAGCCGGCTATGGCAGCGAGGATGAGTTCGGTTGGTCGCGGCCCGGTGTCACTCGAGGCGTTGTCGATGACGACGTCGTGGCCGGAACCGGTCCGAGCCACGAACCGCAACCCGCCTTCGTGCCTGAGGCTGACCTTCTTCTCGCCCACGCTTTCCTCCTGATGATTTGTGCCGCCAGCGACGTTCGCCTGTCAGCCTACTGCGCCCTGGAAATCTCGATCGGGAGAAGGGCGGTGCCGTCCCTCTGCGTGCGGCCCTCGGCCACTTCAGGGCCGGCGAACTGCTCGTGGTAGAGCCGTGCGTAGAGGCCGCCGGCCG
>JAYVMQ010000296.1:0-12990 GCA_043758855.1 Chloroflexota bacterium | reverse complement strand
CTCATAGAGGAGCAGCCCCAGGCCATCCACGTCAGATTTCTCGGATGGCACGCCGACGCGATGCTTCGTTACCCCGGCCGAGCCGCCAACGCGTTTGATGTTGGCCGATTCGACATCTGCCACGGCCGCAAAGGCCCGGGCAATACCGAAGTCGGCGAGCTTCACGTGGCCGTCGCGATTGACCAGAACGTTGCCCGGCTGCACGTCGCCATGAGCCAGGCCTCGACCGTGGGCGGCAGCCAGGGCGCTGGCCACTTCGGCCGCGGCACGAGCCGCGCGTCGTGGCGGTACGGGCCCATTGCGCTCCAGGAGAGTGGCCAGGTCTGCCCCGTCTACGTACTCGGTTACGAGGTATGTGCCCGCGCCGTCCGTACCGAAGTCGTACACGGCCACGATATTCTCGTGGTTCAGGCCGCCCGCCGCCCGAGCCTGCCACCGCAGGTCGGACAAGAAATCGAGGTTCTGGGCGTACTCGGGCCGCAGTAACTTGACCTCGACGTCTCGATCGAGCTGCGTGTCGTGAGCGCGGAACTCGGTGGCGTACCCGCCCTCGCGGAGCAACTCTACGAGCCGGTAGCGGCCCCCGATCATTTGTCCGATCTCGACCAACAGAGATCCTCTCCGAGCCGGTGCGACAGCACCGGCCATTACTTCAACCAAGCCCTCGCTCGCGTTCCGGGACCCGCCAGGGTCTCAGCCGATGTCGAGAGACTGCAGGTACTGTCTGAACTCGCCACCGATGTCCTGTCTCGCGAGCGCCAACTCTACGGACGCTTTGAGCCAGCCCATTGTGGTCCCGGCATCGTATCGCACCCCGTCGAACGCGTAGGCGTACACGTCCTGCTCCTGCATCAGAGCCTCAATCGCATCCGTCAGCTGGATCTCGCCGCCCGACCCTCGGGGCGTCTGTTCGAGCTTGTCGAAGATCTTGGGCGTGAGGATGTAGCGGCCGATGATGGCCAGATTGGAGGGCGCATCGTCCGGGTCCGGCTTCTCGACCAGACCCGAGACCTTGTAGAGGCGCGGGTCGGCGGCGAGGTCGACGGACTCGCCGGCGATGACGCCATAGCGGCCAGTATCCTCGTGAGGAACCTCCATGACCGCCACCACCGAGGAATGGGTCTTTTGATAGGCCTCGATGAGCTGGCCGATGCACGGCCGCTCGCCCACCACCACATCATCCGAGAGGATCACGGCGAAAGGCTCGTGACCGATGAGTTCCTTGGCGACGAGAACGGCGTGGCCAAGGCCAAGCTGCTCCTTCTGGCGGACGTAGGAGATCTGGGCCAGGTCTGAGATTGCCCGGATCTGCCGCAGCATGTCGATGTCGCCACGGGCCTCGAGCAACTGCTCGAGTTCTAGATTCAGGTCGAAATGGTCTTCGATGGCCCGCTTCTGGCTGCTGGTGATGATGATGACCTGCTCGATTCCGGCCGCCACCGCCTCTTCCACGGCGTACTGGATTACGGGCTTGTCAACGAGGGGGAGCATCTCCTTGGGCTGGGCCTTGGTGGCCGGAAGGAAGCGGGTGCCCCAACCCGCTGCCGGAAAGACTGCCTTGCGTACTCGCATTTGCCCTCAGCTTCGATCAGCCGCAAAGGCGGCCGGGTCAACGAACTCGTGGTCGTCTCGATGAATGCCGTCGCACAAGCCAAGTCGGCGCGGCTGCGTTGGCAGCCACACCGGCCTCATGATCTCGCGGACCTGCGATCGGCGGCAGTACAGCATCCCGCGGCTGACCATCCAGGCCAGGACGTGGCTCGGATCGCTATGGAACTCGAACGGACCGGGATTGAGACTCGGCGATTCGGTCCAGGAGACCGGCGCCTCTGGGGCCACGATATCAAGAATGCTGACCCGCCAGGGCCGGCCCTCAATGACGTCTCCGCAGCCCGCGCAGCGAGCCGCTATGTTGTCCGTGATGATCGGGGGGATCCGGACGCCATACAGTGCCATCGATGCCGGATCGTAGCAGGTCGAAAGGCGGAGGGAGTGGCTCGCAGGCCGATGGACCGAGACGATGGCGAGATACCGCCTGCTGAAGCAGCCCGAGACAGACGTCGTGATCGCGACGCGGACGCTCCTGCCCGGGCCGGCATGCGCACCGGATTGGCCAAGCAGTTCAAGCAGGTCCTGGATTCGCAACGGAAGCGCGCGGAGGAGGACGATAAGCCTGACCCTGAACACGCGCCGAACCCCAGGCGCGGCGACAAGCAGAGTCCCTCCTCGCGCCGAAATCCGTGACCGCCCCTGGGCCAAGTGCGTGAGTCCCCACACTGTCGGGACTCACGCGTCGACCATACGTCAGACGGGGCGCAATGGCGGCATCAATCCAGCACGCCCCGGGATCGCTAGAACGAAACGGTCGATTCTCCCGTCGCCACGTTCGCCGAGATCTCCGACCGATAGGCAGCCGTCGGAGCGCCCAGGCGTGAGAGCGCGGCGCCGAGGCTGGGCCTCACCTGGATCGTCACGCGGGTCATAGGCGTGCTCGAACTTCTCCTGGATCTCGGCGACCCGCCCGTCGGAAGCGATCCACTTGATGGTCTTGGTTTCGATGTTCCAACTGACGCCATCGAGCCTTCTGCCCGCGTGCAGGTTCATCTCTCGCGTCGTGTCGTCAACGCGGAACACGCCCGCGTATGCACCCTCGAACGGCACGACCGCCGAGTTGAAGACGCTGTTGGATCGGGGGAGAAGGTCCCGCTCGATGATCGGATTGCGACTCGAACGCCACAGCGGCGCCGAACTGCCGGCGGGTCGGTCTTCCCACGGGATTCCGGGGAGTGCGGCCGAATCGGGGACTTGGCCCCTGAGGTGCGTCGAGGCCCCTTCGCTATGTCGTCTGGAGATCGACAAGAGCCGCGAAGTCGGCCTCGTTCAGGGGAGCCTCCGGTTTCGCGGCTTGCGTGGACTCGCGTTCCACCAGCGTCGACCGCAAGAATGTCAGCGTAGCGCACTCCTTGTTGACCTCGAGACGATGCAAGAGCAGCGTCACCGCCAGCCGGCCCATGCCAACCTTGTCGACGGCCATGGTCGTCAGCGCAGGAGATACGAACTTGGCCACGTCGATGTCGTCGAAGCCCACCACCGAGAGCCTGTCGGGCACGGAGATGCCCTCCTGTCTGGCTGCCTGCAAAAGGGCGACGGCCACAAGGTCGTTGGCGCAGAAGATGGCGGTGACTTCGGGGTGGGCCTTGATATAGGCCACTGCCTTAGCGGCGGCCAACTCCGGCTGCCAGAAGTCGGCGTCAATGTAGTGGGGAGTGAGCTTCTCCTCGACGATGATCTGGGCGTAGCCAATGCGTCTCTCGAGGATGCTCGGATACGCCTGCGGCTCGGTGGCGAGGATCGCGATATCGCGGTGTCCTCGCGAGACGAGATGCCGGATCGCAGACCTTGCCCCACCGACGTTGTCCATCACTACTGCGTCGAAGGGGTCGTCCTCGGCATATGAATCTACCAAGACGGTCGGCGGCGCGGTGCGAAAGGCTGCCGTGGTGGCCGATGAAAGATGCGCACCCACGACGATAAGGCCGTCGCAGGTGCCGTTGGTGATGATGCGCGGCAGCTCGATGGGGTACTGGTGCTGGTCGACCGGCATGGTTGTGAGCATCAAGTCAATGTGGTGGCTCCGGCAGCTTGCCTGGATGCCGGCTACGACCGGGGAGTAGAAGGCGTTCGCTTCCTGGAGACCAATGTGGACCTTGGCAACGAGGCCGATGGTCAACGGGTCGTGGCGCAACCGTGCAATCCCGACCACCTGCCGGTAGCCGAGCGCTCGGGCAGCGTCCAGAACGCGCGTCCGCGTCCCTTCAGACACGCCGGGCTTGCCCCTGAGAGCGAGCGAAACAGCGGCCGACGAGAGGCCGACGGCAGCGGCAACGTCCGCGAGAATCACGGGTTTCTGTCCGAATCGCCTGGGCACGCAGGGCTCCCCCGGGCTACTAATACTTTTAGCGAACTATATCAGGCGCTCGTCGGCATACCCCACGGAATGGCCGTAGACGGTGACGTCGCCCCACTGCCGGCCCCGGGAACTCCGACGGTTCTCGTGGAGGCGGTCCTGCGCTAAGGGCCGGCTTCAGCCGGCGTGCGCCGCATCACCAGGCGGTGCTCGGCGCGGCGGCGGCATGCCTGCTTTGGCAACGGCGCCATCATCGGCTGGTCGAGCGCCTCGAAGTGCCCGGCCGCCAGCCCGACGAGGATCTCCGCAATGCCCGCCATCAGCGTCCCAGACATCACCGTCCTGCCCCGCATCCCAGCCGCATACCCGAGCGTCGCTCGCGAGCGACCAGTACGCAGCCTGACGACCGCGCCCCATGGGCTCGAAGGGGAGGGCTTCCCCGTCCGGCGTGCATTCGCCGGCGTCGACCTGGCCGACATCGACCCCTTCGTCCACATGGACCAGATGGGCGAGGTCGAGTACGCGCCCGGCGAGCCGAAGGGCACCGCCTGGCACCCGCACCGGGGCTTTGAGACGGTGACGTACATGATCGACGGCACGTTTGAGCACAGCGACTCTAACGGTGGCGGCGGGGTAATCACCAACGGCGACACGCAGTGGATGACGGCCGGTGCCGGCATCCTGCACATCGAGAAACCGCCTGAGGCGCTAGTGGCAAGCGGCGGTCTCTTCCACGGGTTCCAGCTCTGGGTAAACCTGCCGCGCACTCAGAAGTGGGCCGCGCCGCGCTATCAGGACCTGCGGGCCCGAGAAGTGACCATGGTGTCATCCCCGGACGGTGGGGCACTCCTTCGGATCATCGCCGGCGAAGTCGCGGGGCACACAGGGCCCGGTTCCACATACACGCCTATGACGCTAATACACGCGACCCTGAGCCCGGGCGCGCGCCTATCGCTGCCCTGGCGAGCCGACTACAACGCCCTTGTCTACGCCATGGCCGGGCAGGGCACCGTCGGCGCGGAAGCACGGCCGATCGGGACCGGGCAGCTGGCCGTCTTCGGACCAGGCGACGCGATCACGCTGGCCGCCCTACCGGTCCAGGAAAGCCGCAGCCCGAACCTTGACGTCCTGATCCTGGGCGGACGCCCGATCGGAGAACCCGTCGCCTGGATGGGGCCGTTTGTGATGAACACGCGCGAGGAAGTCATGCAGGCGGTCGCCGATTACCAGGCCGGCCGACTCGGCTCCATCCCCGCCGTCATGGCGGTGCACAACACGCCGACAACCGTTGTCGAATCCGGACACCAGGCGGACGGCGGGCGAGCCTGACAGCTATCACGCGGGACCGCCGCAACACCTGACCGCTGTAACGCGGGACCGCCGCAATAGACGATCAGCTGCACGACACGAGGCCGAATGCCTGCTTGGCCCGCAGAACGCGCCCCGCTGCGTCGTCGACGCGAGCCGCGAAGCCAGGGTCGGATAAGGCCCGATCCAGGACCGCCGCGGCCATTTTGCCGGCCGGATCGACGCCTGCAACGGGCATGAGGTCCCCGCCTGCGGCGATGAACGCCGTGGCCCGATCGCCCGGCGTCAGCGAGGACACAGCAGCCGCCGACCCGAGATCGTCGGACATCACCACGCCGTCGAAGCCGAGCTGGTCGCGCAACAGAGTTCGCATAATCGTCGACGAGAAGACCGCCTGGTGATCGGGATCGATAGAGGAGTACGTCGCCAGCGACACCATCACGAAAGGCGCACCCGCCTGGATGCCGGTCCGGAAGGCCGCGAGATAGGGGTCGTCGGCCGTGGTCGTAGAGTCGACGACGCCGGCGGCGGTATCGGTGTTGCGGACGACTCGTCCCAAGCCCGGAAAGTGCTTGAGGGTGGTCGCGATGCCGGCTTGCGCCATCCCACGTATCACCGCCGCGCCGTGACTGCCGGCCGTCATCGGGTCGTGCCCAAACTCGCGCTGGAGCGCCCCGATCGGCTGATTGGTCGCGTCAGCGCCGGGCGGCACGACGTCCATCACCGGCGCGAAGTTGAGGTTCACGCCGGCCATCGAGAGCTCCCGGCCCCACTTGGTGGCGTCTGCTTGCAGAACGGCTGTCGACAGTCGGCCCTGCTCCAGGGCGGAGGGGATCCTGGTGAATCCCGGGCCCGTCAAGCGCTGGATCTGCCCCCCTTCCTGATCGGCGCCGACAAAGAAGCCGACCCCGTGGCTATTCGAGTCCGTCGCCATGGCCTGAATTTCGGCAGTTAGGGGCCGCACCCCGTCGATGCCGCCGGTCCGCCAACTCACCAGCCAGGCGGACCCGAGGTGGTAGGTCTCGATGGCGGCGATCTCGCCGGGCGTCAGGTGGTCAGCGCCGACGCCGAGCAAGAACAGCTGTCCCACGCGCTGCGCCACGGTCATCTCGGCCAGCTTGCGTGATGCGCACGTCGCTGATCCCTCGGGTGTCGCGATTGGGCTGCCCGAACTGCCCGCACTGCCCGACCAGGTTGCCGCGGGCGCCGCATCGGACGGCCCCGTGCTCGCGTCCTTAGCGCTCGAAACTGGGGCCGCCGTCCCGCACGACGCCACCGCTACCGCCGCCAGGCAGATGAGCAACGCCCGAAACCCGTAGCCTCGCCGCGCTTGTGTTGATCCAGGCATCTTCGAAGGGTAGGCGATCCGGCACAGACACGGCCGATTGCCCAGGTGTTGGGACCTACTCCGGGGACGAGGTGAACATCCCAGCGCGGTCGAACTCGATCGCCTCGAGTGGCCGCACCACCTCGCAGCGCCCGGTCGCCAGCACGTCCTCGAGCGCCGGCTCGCTGACGTAGAGCAGCCCGAGGTGCTTGGTGTCGCGGATCCTGACGATCCTGGCATCGGGCGGCTCTACCTTGAGGCAGCAGGCGATGGCGACGGTGAGAGCCTGGCGGTCGGTATCGAGCGTCAGCGCAACACGGGCGCCCTCGGGAGTCTTGGCCGTGATGCAGTTCATATAGGTCTTGTGGGCGTCCATCTTCTCGACGGCTCGCCGCAGCACGACGTCGGCCATGCCGATGCCGACGGCGTTACCCTCGGTCTCGGCCGTCAGATCGCGGACGACGATCCGCTGGATGCTCGGGCCGGCACCGGTCGGTCCCGCGTAGTAGCGGCCGACGACGTTGGAATCCATTCCCAGGCCGCTGATGTCCTTGCCGATGTAGTCGAGGATCAGCACGTCGATGCTGCCGAGGGGCAGCCGGGCCATCCGCGTTCGAGCCATCGCCAGCAGTTCCCGCTCTCGGTCCCAGATCCGGTCACGCGGCACCGCCTCGATGCGCCACAGCCTGGCGTAGCCGTTCTCGACCAGGGCCAGGCCGAACGGTATGTTCACCTTCGAGACGGTGAACTCGGCGACCGCGGGGATGAGCTCATGGAACGTGGCGAAGCCCTGGCGATGGAACGCGTCCGCGCCCCGCTGCTTGCCGAGGCCGATGGCGATCATCTTCATGAGGCCGCTCTCGACCTCTCCTGTGAAGTCGGTATGCGGCTTGACTCGGTTGATGGGAATGATCACGTCGGCGCCTTCGAAGGCGTTGCGATCCACGAAGACCGGGACGCCGGGCCGGACCTCGCCCAGTTCGACCGTCTCCATGCTCGATCGGATCTCGCAGCCGATCGTCTCAGGGGTCATACCGTAGGAGGCGAGCACCTCGAGCTGGCCCTCCGGGGAGGCGCCACCGTGGCTGCCCATGGCCGGCACGACGAAGACCTCGGCGCCGGCGGCGCGCACCCACGCCACGACGGCCCGGACGACCTCATCGATCCTGTCGATGCCACGGCTGCCCACGGCCAGGCAGACCCGCGAGCCGGGCCGAATTGCCGCACTGACCGACTCGAGCGCCGCGCCCACGGCCGCGGCAACGTCGGTCACCTCGGCGGCATCCATCCGGTGCCGGACGAGTGCCCAGCGGGGCAGAGCCCCGCCCATGAACTCGGCGAACGGCTCGCGAGGGGATGCGTTCGGCGGCCGGCCTGGAGTGGTGGCGGCGGGCGGGTCGGCCAGCGCTTCGGGCCTGAGCGCGGGGTCTAGGGCCTTCTCGTTATGCATCGGCAGGGCTCGCTTCCAGGGGCTTGCCAGGTTCGAAACTGGGCTTCCATTCGGCGCGGCGCAATCGGCGGACGACGCGCCAACTCTACACCGACCCGGCCTCCATCCTCCCCCAGGGCCACGGGGCGCGGTCGGCGCATAGGCTGTATCGTCAGCTGGCCAATGCAGCACCGCAGCCCCCCGACCAACCGCCTCTCGCCTCTCGACAGGTCGACAGTTCATACGGCCCGGACGACCCAGGGTTCGCCGCGTCGAACCCTCCTGGAGCGAGCGCGGAGCGGGTCGGCCGCGGGCGACCCCGTCGCGATCGAGCGGTTCGAGGACCTACTCGAGATCGTCCAGAGTCTCGGCTCGTGCGTACTGGCTCTCTCTGGGGGGATCGACTCGAGCTTTTTGCTCGCCGTCGCTTCGCCACTTCTGGGCGAGCATTGCCTTGCCCTCACGGGCGACTCAGCCGCCGTGCCGGCCTGGGATCGCACTGACGCGGCGGTTGCAGCCGGCGAGGCCAGCCGCCATGGGGCGCGCTGGCGGATGGTCCCCACCAAGGAACTGGACGATCCTCGCTACGCCCACAACCCGAGATCACGCTGCTACTTCTGCAAGCTCGAGGTCTACGGCGCTGCTTCGGCGATCGCGCGGCACGAAGGCTACGCCTGGGTCATCGACGGCACGAACGCCTCCGACCTCCAGCGGGACGACCGTCCCGGCATGACGGCCGCCTCCGAACTGCACGTCCGCTCGCCTCTCGCAGAAGCGGGTATCACCAAGGAGCAGCTGCGGGGCCTGGCTCGATCGCTTGGAATCGCAGGCTGGGATCGGCCGGCCTCGGCCTGCCTGGCGAGTCGCATCCCGTTCGGGGAACTCATCACCGCCGAGCGCCTGCGTCGGGTCGAGGCGGCCGAGCTGGCGCTGCGAGCGCTCGGCTTCCGCCAGGTTCGCGTTCGAGACTTCGGAAGCCACGCCCGGGTAGAGGTCGAAGCGGCCGAGCTGACGGATCTGGAGGGTCGATCGGCCGACGTCCAGACTCGTCTCTTCGAGCTCGGGTTCGAGAGTTGGTCCTCGGCGGCGTACGCCGGAACCGGTGCGGGAGACGGCCCGAATGTCTGATGGCTACGCAGCCGGGCTGGAGGAGCTACTAAAGGGCGTGGCCGAAGGCAGCGTCCCGGTTGCGACCGCGCTCGATTCGCTCCGTCGGCTGCCGTTCAGCGACCTCGGCTTCGCCCGCGTGGATCACCACCGCGGCTTGCGCCAGGGCGTTGTGGAGTTCGTCTACGGGCCGGGCAAGACGCGCGCACAACTGCTCGCGATCGTCGAAGCCCAGCTCGACCACGACGAGTCGAGCGTCGTCGTGACCCGGGTCACGGCCGATGACGCCGCCGCGATCCGGGCCCTGGCCCAGACGCGCGGCCTGGAAACCACCTGGCGCGAGCGTCCCGGGTTGCTGGCCATCCCCCGTGCCGTTCCCGAGGCTCGCGGCCGGCTGCTGATCCTCACCGCCGGAACCTCGGACCTGCCTGTCGCGCAGGAGGCCGAAACGGTCGCCACCCTCCTCGGCGCGGACGTTCGCGTGATCGCCGATGTCGGCGTCGCCGGACTTCACCGCCTTCTGGCGGAGCGGTCCGAGATCGAGCAAGCCGATGCCATCGTCGTCGTCGCCGGCATGGACGCGGCCCTGGCGAGCGTCGTCGGCGGCCTGGCTCGCGTCCCGGTCATCGCCTGTCCCACGAGCGTCGGCTACGGCGCCTCGTTCGGCGGGTTGAGCGCCCTGCTCGCGATGCTCTCATCGTGTGCACCCGGGGTCGCGGTTGTCGGCATCGATGACGGCGTGGGCGCGGGTGTGGTCGGCGCACTCATAGCCCGCGGCCGCGTAGCCTGACGCCGGCCCAGGTGGGCCTCAGATCGTCATCGCAGCGAAGCCACCGTCAACGCGGATGAGGGCCCCCGTCACGAAGCCCGAGGCACGCTCCGATGCGAGCCAGACCATCGTTCCCACCAACTCGTCGGCCTCGCCCAGTCGACCCATCGGCGTGTGCCGGAGGATCGCCTCGATGCGGCTTTCGTCGAGCAGTTTGCGGTTCTGTTCGGCCGGGAAGAACCCAGGCACAATGGCGTTCACGCGGATCCGATAGGGCGCCAGCTCGCGGGCCAGATACCGGGTCAAGATGTTGACACCGGCCTTCGAGACGGAATACGTGAGGACCCGAGACAGGGGGATCTCCGAGGACGTCGACGAGAAGTTAATGATCGTCCCGCCCTGGCCCCGGTCGGCCATCGCCTTTCCGAAGACCTGGCAGCCGAGGAGGCACGACGTCAGGTTCGTTTGGAGGACACGGTTCCACTCCTCGAGCCCGAGTTCGAAGAAAGGCGTCCCGCTGTTGATGCCGACTGCGTTGACCAGAATGTCGACGGGGCCGAGACGATCCTCGACCTCCAGGCGCGCTCGTTCCACGGACGCTCGATCTGAGGCGTCCAGCAGCACCGCGATGGCTCGGGTGCCCTCCGCCTCAAGCGCTGCCACGAGCTCGTCGGCGCGCTCCTGAGTGCGGTCCAATACCGCGACAGCGGCGCCGGCACTGCCATAGCCGTGGCAGACGGCGCTGCCCAAGACGCCGGCTCCGCCGATCACCGCGGCAACCTTGCCGGTCAGGTCGAAGAGGGCCGAGCCGGGGTCGGCACTCGCTTCAGGGCCGGTAGTCATCGATCGACTCCCTTCATGGCCGACCGACCCGCAGCCGTCGCGAACGGGCGCAGGTGGCGGCCGATATGTGCCGCGAGGTTCGACCAATATGCCTCGCGCTCTGACCAGATAGTCGCTCGCACGTCTTCGCCGAGCTGAGCCCCGTCGTCGGCCGTGCCGCCGTGGAGCACCGCGCCGTAGGTGACGTGGAGGATCTCGCGGGTGTTCGGGTCGTCAAGCAGCCGGGCCAGTGCCGCGGCGGACGCCGTGTCAGGGGCTGGAGCGCCGGCCAGAGAAGCTGAGACGTGATAGGTCGCCCGGGCCGCCGTGTACGCCTCCAGGGCTGCGCGCCAGACACGGCGCATGAGTTCCGGGTCGGCTGCCGCGATGGTCTCGAGGGCCACCAGGTAGCTCGTGCCAGAGGTTTTGAGGTGGAGCCTGCCACGCGTACTGCGGGCGACGGCGTCGTAGATGGAGAACTTGTCCGAGCCCGAGTGGACGCTCAACTTGTAGTCGCCCAAGCGGCGGGCGATGGCGGCATGCACCGCAACGTCCGCCTCGAATTCGGCCCGGTCACCCAGGTAGTCGATGCCCTTCTCGAACTCGCCCACGAAACGCGGGGCGAAGCTGACCCAGTTGACGCCGAGTCGGTGCAGCTCGGTCGCAAGGTAGACGTGATCGATAGGCGTGGTCCTGTATTCGATCTCGTCAACGGCCACCTCGAACTCGAACGAGCCAGGGTCGAGGATCCCGGCCAGGTGGCGGTGCATGGCGGCAACCTGGACGACGGCGGGCCCAAACCGCGCCGCCGCGGCGTGGAGGGCGTCCGCCGGCAGCTCGAGCGGGCCTGAGTCGAGGTCGAGCCGCTCGGGATAGCGGTCCGAGAACACGCCCGGGTCATCTTCCAAGCCGACCCACGGAACCGCCGAAAAGGCGGCGGCGATTGCGGCGGCGGGCGCGTCGGCAGGAATTTCTGGCACCAACTCGATCGGGTCGGCGGTGAACATCGTGCAGCCGGCGTCGATCCCAGCGTCTATGTCCGCGATCGACTTGAGGTGGTCGGCGTCCGCCCCGAACCCGTCCCGCCAGCCGGCCGCGAGCGCCCCGAACGTAGCCGCATCGAGCACTTCGCGGAACGTTCGGCCGGTCCGGACGAGCTCGCGGGCGGACTGCTGGGCGAGCACCGGGACGATGCCCGGACTGGCCCGAAACGCGGCGATATGGCCCGGCGTGGCGATTCCCAGCCGGTCGCCGACGCCGACCGAGGTGGCCTCGCCGACTAGCCGCGGCCGGAGCCACGGGACGAGCTCGCGCAGCGCGGCCGCGTTCTCATGGTCGGCGTCCCCGGTGATGAGCGTCCCACCGCCGAGCTCCGTCGAGGCGCCGCCCATCCCGACCGGTAACGGCACTCCCGCCGGAGCCCAAAACAGGACCTTCCAGCCGCGGTCTTCCGCCCGAATCCCGACGGCGCCGCTGTCGACGGAGGCGAGGGATTCCTCGAGCGCGCCCACCTGCCGCAGCGCTTCGATCGCCTCATTCGAGGGTGTCTCTGCCACCACGGCTACGACCCCTGGACCCAGGCGTGGGCCGGGTCGAAGTGGGGGATCATCTTCCGGCCGTCACCCGCCATGACCCACAGGTAGTAGAGCGAGTAACCGGGCGCGGCAACGACCGGGTGGTAGCCGCTCCGGATGAGGGCGGCGTCGCCATCGCGAACCATAAACGCCTCCGTTCCGGCGTCGTCGTACCGGATCTGGACCCCGAAACCTTCCGGCGGATCGACCTTGAAGAGGTAGACCTCCTCGAGCCGGACCTCCTCCGGCGGCGCCTCGCGGTCGTGCTTGTGCGGCGGATAAGACGACCAGTTGCCGGGCGGGTTGATCGTCTCGCCCAGCAGGAGCCGTCCCGCGGCGTGCTCGGGCCCCAGGATCGTCCGGACGCTTCGACTCCAATTGCCCTTGCCGGCTTCGGCGAGGCGTTGGTCGGCGGGCCCGATGATGCGAGCCCTGGCGGGCGCGCCTTCGCCGCCCGGCGCGGTCGCGATGGCGAGCTGCGCGGGTCGCGCGGCCGTCAGCCGGAGGGCGGTCCCAGGAGGGGCATAGATCGCGTGGCCGGGGCCTTCGAAGACGGACGATCGCCCGCCGGCAGATCCGAGCGATTCGCCGTTCGCTTCAACATCGACGACGCCGCTGAGCACGACGACCACCGTCTCGCGCTCACCCGGCGACTCGAAGGACTCGCCGGTTGCGAGGTCGGTTAGGGCGAGTCCAATGAGATCACACTCTCGTTCAGGGGCAACGACGACACGGGTCATGACAGTC
>JAYVMQ010000295.1:0-5655 GCA_043758855.1 Chloroflexota bacterium | reverse complement strand
CGTGCTGGACGTAAGCACGAACGATGCCGGCAGTTGCTTCTGGACGCAGCGCCCATGACTCCGAATCCTCGGTCCGCGGCGCGATCCGGAAGAGTTCCTTCTCGACGACATCCGTCGCTGCGCCGATCCCGCGCTCAAAGACGGCCGTCTGCTCGAAGAGCGGAGTCTCTATCTCGCGGTAGCCGTAACGCCCCGCTAAGGACCGCGCTATCCCTTCCAGCCCGCTGAAGCCAGTTCGGGTCTCAGGCAGCAGGTCACGTGTTCCACGGGGAGCGCGATAGGTGGGCATCGGGCAGTCCTAGCGACAGGTGCCGGCAGGCGCGAATCGGTCCCGGGCCGCGCCTCCAGCCGCAGTCAGATGAGGCCGATCAGGCCACGACGTTTCCGGAGTCCTCGCGTAGGGCCGAACCAAGGCAGGAGAAGAAGCGCCGGACGGACATCACGATCGTGCGCTTCGAGATACCGCCCTCTACGGTCAGGTAGTAGTCGAAGAAGAACTTGCCGTTGGAAGAGACGGAGGCACGGATCAGCTTGACCTGATCGTTGACGCGATTAATGTAGGCCAGCTTGTCGTCCGCGGCTGCGCCGTCGCTGGCGCCGAAGATTGCGTAGATGGAGATCAACCGGCCATCCGCGTCTGGGCGCAGGTAGCAGCGGTAGTTGTCCTTCACGATCAGGTCGCCGTCGCTATCGACAGTGACCTCCATGTAGGCCTCTTCGAAGAGAAGCTTCAGCGCATCGGCGGTGATGGCTTCGGGATAGATGAACTCGTCAGACACGGACTTCTTCCTTCTGATCGGCTTCCCCCCCGGGCTCGATCTCCCGGAGCGGCGACCGCGTGACGGATATGCGACCGACAGACTGACTATACCGGACCGAAGCAGGTGACGGCGCTATCCGAGATCGCGCTGGACCGAAATCACGTCCTTGAGTTGCTCGAGCCGGCTCATTACTTTGGCCAGCTGGGCCACCGAGGCCACCTCGAGAGTAGCCCTGACGGTGGCTGTGCGATCAGGAGTGACGGCCAGGTTTGCGGCAACGATGTTGACCTTGTTCTCGGCCACAACCTGGCTCACGTCGGAGAGCAGGCCGGTCCGGTCGTAGGCTTCCACGCGTATCGAAATCGGATACGTCTGCTGCACCTGGCTCTCCCACTCAACCTCGATTATGCGCGCCTGTTCGCGCTCCCCGACAACCGTCTGGCAGTTGCGCAGGTGAACGGTCACGCCCTTCCCGCGGGTAATGAAGCCGATGATCGGGTCGCCCGGAATCGGGTGGCAGCACTTCCCGAAACGAATCAGCAGGTCCCCTACGCCTTTGACCCGAACGCCGCCCTGACGCGATGAACTCGGCGCCGGGGCCGTCGGCGGCAAGGCGAGCTGGGAGTCGTCAACGACGCCCAAGCGGCTTACGACCTGCTGGGCACCGATTGCGCCATAGCCGACCGCGGCGAAGAAGTCGTCGATGTCGTCGAAGTGGTACGCCTTAGCGATCTCCACGATACGGTCCTGACCGACGGCTCCAAGGTTGGTCCTGGCCAAGCGCCTCAGCTCACGCTCAAGCGACTCGCGCCCGTGACTGATGTTCTCGTCACGCTCCTGGCGCTTGAACCATTGCCGGATCTTCTCCTTGGCGTGGCTTGTCCGAACCACGTTCATCCAGTCGCGCGAAGGACCGTGTTCGCCCTTGGTCGTGACGATCTCGATGATGTCGCCGTTCTTGAGCTTGTAGTCGAGCGGCACCAATCGGTTGTTGGCCTTGGCGCCGATGCAGCGGTGGCCGACGTCGGTGTGAATTCGGTAGGCGAAGTCCAGTGGTGTGGCCCCGGCGGGCAGGTCCTTGACTTCCCCTTTTGGCGTGAACACGAAGACCTGATCCTGGAAGATGTCGAGCTTGATCCCCTCGACGAACTCGGTGGCGGACGCAACGTCGCGCTGCCAGTCCATGACCTGGCGCAACCAGGCCAGCTTCTGGTCGTATTCGCGATCCGAGCGCGAGCCATCCTTGTATCGCCAGTGGGCGGCGATGCCGACCTCGCTCACCTGGTGCATCGAGTGCGTCCGGATCTGGATCTCGAGCGGCTGGCCGTCGAGGGCGATTACGGCGGTGTGGAGGCTCTGGTAGAGGTTCGGCTTGGGGACGGCAATGTAGTCGTCGAACTGGCCCGGAATCGGATGCCACATCGAGTGCACCACGCCGAGGGCGGCGTAGCAATCCTTGATCTCATCGACGAGTATTCGGATCGCATAGACGTCGTAGATCTCACCGATCTCGGCGTTCTTGCGTTGCATCTTTCGCCAGATGCTGTACAGATGCTTCGGCCGGCCCGACAGTTCTGCTTGGATCCCGGCCCGGATGAGTTCCGGTCGGAGGGCCTCAATGCTGCGATGAATGAAGGCCTCACGACCCTTACGGCGCGTGTCCAGCATCCGGGCGAGCTCCCGGTATGCCTCGGCGTGGAGCGTCTTGAAGGCAAGATCCTCAAGTTCCCACTTGACGGTCCAGATGCCGAGCCGCTCGGCCAGCGGGGCGTAGATCTCGAGTGTCTGGCGGGCAATGCGGACTTGCTTCTCGGTCGGCAAGGCGTACAGCGTCCGCATGTTGTGGAGCCGATCGGCCAGCTTGATCAAAACGACCCGGATGTCCTCGGCCATTGCCAGAAACATCTTCCGGATATTCTCGGCCTGCTGCTCCTCATGGGTGTGCGTGCTGAACTTGCTCAGCTTCGTCACGCCGTCTACGAGCTGGGCGACTTCCTGCCCGAACTGCTCCTCAATGTCGGCCAGGCCGAAGTCCGTATCCTCTGGGACGTCGTGGAGCAGGGCGGCGATCACCGCGATCGGATCGATACCAATGTCGGCGAGGATCTGGGCAGCGGCAATGGGATGCGTGACATACGGCTCGCCGGTCACGCGTACCTGGGAATGATGGGCTCGCTCAGAGACTTCGAAGGCCCGCTGAAGCGGCGCCAGATCAGCCTGCGGATAACGTCGAGCTACGGCATCGCGAACGTGCCGGAAGCGAGACTCGTTGCTAGGGAGCACGACGAGGCCAAGCCTGAGCCGATCGGCGAGCGGCAGGCGCGCTGACTTGGGGCGCGATCCGGTCCCCTCCGACTCGGTCGAAGGGCCTGGCTGTTCCACAGACATCGAAATGAGTCTATCAGCCGAGTACTCGTTGACCCACGGACCGTGCCCGCCTAAATACCCAGTAGCGTCTGCAGGTCGATCGTACCGGCCAGAGTTAGTGACATAGCTCCGACGCTAGCTGAGGAGAGTTGGAAGGGGTTGCCATCGCCCGGGGCAATGAGAGTCAGTGTGGGTAGGGCGTTGCCATCAGGAACAAGCACGAGTGCGCCGTTAAACACCCGCAGGCGACACGCCTGGGGTTTACCGCCGACGGTCACCACCACCTTGTCCGGAGCCACGAATGTGACCGTGCCGGAGATGCCGTGGGCCTTCAGCTGGGACACGGCCAAGCGGTTGGCCTCGGCATTGGAAATCGTCAGGGTCGCGGCAGCGTGCCTGGCGTCACCATCGACACTGACCGTCTCGAAGGTGACCGGCTGACCATCAGGGTCGGGGACGCGGACGCCGCCCAGCGTGCCCCGGACGGTGTCAATCTTGCGTTCGAACAGTCGGACGCCGCCAAGGGTCAAGTCGATCTTGGCCGCGTGAAGGTCGCCGATGCCAACCTCGGTCGAAGTCAGATGTATGGTGTCGGCATAGCCGGTCAGTATCCGCGGCGGCAGGTTTGCCTTGACTTGGACGGTGGTATTCGTACCGCTAAAGCCGACGGCGCCGAGCGCATTGGTGGCCAGCCAGCTGGCGCCGAACGGCAGCCCGAACCAGAGCAGGCCAAAAATGACCGCCCCGGTGAGAAGGAGCTGGATCAAGCAGGATCGCATTGACTAGGGCCTCCCAACCAGGCGCGTCACGGCGCCCTCTGACCCCCAAAACCGATAGCGGCCAAAGCTCGCACAGCCTCCGCATGCTCGTCCCACGGCCGCGGCCCGTCGCTCATGATGATCGATTGCTCGTGGCCTTTTCCGGCCAGAAGAACCACATCTCCGGGCCTGGCCCGGCTGAACGCCGTCGCCATTGCCTCACGGCGATCGGCGATGCATAGAAGATCGAGACCGCGCCCCTTACCGGCGGCTTCGGCTCCCACCGCGATCTGATCGAGGATGACCGAGCTATCCTCGCCGCGTGGGTCTTCGTCCGTCACGATGACTAGGCGGCAGCGCTCACCTGCAATCCGGCCCATCATCGGCCGCTTCTGGACATCGCGCTCGCCCGCCGAACCGAAGACGACAATCAGCCCGCCGCCCCTCGCCGCGGCCACCGGCGCGAGTGAGTCCAGGACCGTCTGGAGTGCGGCGGGCGAATGGGCGTAGTCGACGATCACTCCGAACGGCTGCCCGCATGCCACTCGCTCCATCCTGCCAGAAACGCCACCCGCTTGGGCCAGGCCCCGACGTATCGCCTCTGGGTCGAGGTTCAGGGCCTCACCCAGGGCCACGGCCGCGGTTGCGTTCAGAGCGTTGAAGCGACCCGCGATTTGCAGCTCTACCAGCCCAACCCAGCGGGAAGTGACAACTTCAACTCGGAGCGAGCGAGCATCTTCTTCAACGGTAACAGCGCGCACGTCGGCTCCGGCCGACGCCCCGTAGGTGATGATCGCGGCCCCGGCCTTCTGAGCCGCCGCAATGAAGAGCGGTGCCGCCGGGTCGTCGGCGTTGACGATGGCAGTGCGCGGCCATGGCCGCGGCAGCACCTTGGTCACAAAGGCGGCCGCACTTCGCTCTCCCGCGGCCCCACCATCGCCCAGACCTCTGAATAGACTCAACTTGGCTTCACGATAGGCCTCGAAAGTGCCGTGCAACTCAAGGTGCTCGTGGCTGAGATTCGTGAAGATGGCGATGTCGTAGGCGACCTCGGCGACGCGGGCCAGGGCCAAACCGTGCGAAGTCGTCTCGACGATCGCAGCGGTGTTCCCGGCGGCCACCATGGCCCGAAGCCTTTGCTGCAGCTGCGGCGACTCTGGGGTGGTGACATGCTCTGGGTTCTCCGTCCGAATCGAGCCCACCTTCAATGCCGCAGTGCTGATCAGCCCAGTCGATAGGCCCGCCTCCTCCAGCACGGCCATCGACAGGAAGGCAGTCGTCGTCTTGCCGTCCGTACCCGTGATACCCACCACGCCAAGCTCGCGGCTTGGATCGCCGTACCACCAGGCTGCGGCCGTGGCCAGAGCACGGCGAGCGTCGTCCACGACGACCTGTGGAATCGCCGCGGCCGGCACGGGCCGCTCCACGATCGCTGCCGCGGCCCCGAGAGCTGCGGCAGAGACGACAAAGTCGTGGCCATCGACGTGGGCACCCGGAACTGCGACGAAGACCGACGACGGCCCGACGCTACGGGAGTCGAAACTCACTCCTCTGATGGCGAGAGAGCTGGGCGCCGGTCCGGACTGAGCCGGCCCGATATGTTCGACCGGCCGGACCCTCCTCAGCTGTCCGGACGCCTCCAGACGTTGAATCAGCTCACCCAGATGCCGGGGTGCGGTTGGCTCCGCGGCCGCAAGAAGATCCACCATCGAGTCGGCCGAGGTTGAGTTGCGTGATTTCGAGTCCGGGGCGGGGCCACTCTCGGCACC
>JAYVMQ010000294.1:0-9623 GCA_043758855.1 Chloroflexota bacterium | reverse complement strand
ATCATCACTTTCTACTTCCTGCTCGACGGTCAGCGATTTGGGCGGTTCGCCCTGCGCTTCCTGGAACGAGAGCAGCGCGCCAATTCGCTTCGCCTCGGCCACAGGATCCAGGTGGTCCTGGGACGCTGGCTGCGTGGCCAGCTCCTCCTGATCGGCCTCGTGGCGGTCGTGATTTACGTAATTCTGGGTCCTATCCTGCATGTTCCGTACGCCCTGGCCCTGGCCATCTGGAGCGGCTTCCTGGAGATCATTCCACTCGTGGGACCCCTGATCGCTGCGGCGCTGGCCGGCACCGTCGCCTTCTCCTCCCACGGCATGGATACGACGATCATTGTCCTAGCCGCGTACTTGGTCGTCCGCCAAATCGAGGATCAGATCGTCATGCCGCTCGTCATCGGTCGGGCCGTCCACCTTCACCCGGTCATTACGATCTTTGCCGTGTTAGTTGGTCTGAGCAGTTGGGGAATTCTCGGTGGCTTGCTCGGAGTCCCCGTGGCTGCCGCGCTAAATGTCACGCTGCATGAGCTATACCCGGAGGAGACCGGAGGTCATCCGGACGAACCGGAGGCCGCCAAAGCGAGCCGTCGATGGGCCGTCAGGCGACCTGTTTTCCGACGCCCAGTTGGCCCACTCTCCGACGAAGCTGCGTCAACGCCGCAGGCGACCAAGAGATGAGCATATTCGGGGGCCGACGGCAAAGATGGGCATGATGCCACCCGACGCGGTCGTGCTTGCCCTCGACCTCGGCGGCACCCAGATACGGTCGGCCGCGGTACTCGCGGGCGGAGAGCGGCTCGAGCGACGGGCCGCGGCCACTCCCGTCGAGAGCGGCGAAGAGGCGATCTTCCGGGCCTGCGCCGAGACGCTGTGCGGCGTCCGAGACGCGCTGCCGGCGGATGTTCGGGATCGGCTTGTAGCCATCGGCATATCGTCCATGGGGCCCGTGGATCCGTGGCGTGGCCTCGTCGTTGATCCGCCTAACGTCCCTGCCTTTTGCTACTCGCCACTCGCCGACGAAATGGAGCGGCGGGTTGGACTGCCCGCATATTTAGAGAGAGACACGAATGTGGCCGCGCTCGCCGAGCACTGGCTGGGCGCCGCCCGCGGATGCACCGACTTCCTT
Organism: Chloroflexota bacterium; assembly: GCA_043758855.1. GTDB lineage: Bacteria > Chloroflexota > Limnocylindria > Limnocylindrales > CSP1-4 > Fen-1039. The sequence continues at coordinate 8,500 of JAYVMQ010000294.1, read as the reverse complement.
TATGTGACCGTTTCTACGGGTCTGGGGGGTGCGATAGTTCGCGACGGCCGCCTGGTGCTGGGTCCGGACGGAACCGCCGGCGAGCTGGGCCACATCACGCTCATTCCCGATGGTGGGCCGCGCTGCGGCTGTGGCGGTAGCGGCCACCTCGAGGGCATCGCGGCTGGGGCGGGTCTCGCAGCACAGGCGCAAGAGGCCCTCGAAGCGGGTGAATCGGCATTTCTGGCGGCCCTCGTCCGCGGCGATGGGACTGGGGAGCGGACGCTGACCGCTAAAGACGTGGCCGAGGGCGAGCTGGCGGGCGATGCCACTTGCATCTTTCTGATGGAGCGGGCCCGCCGGGCTTTCGCGATTGCCTGTGTCGGCTGGGTCAACGCCTTCAACCCGGACCGGATCGTCGTCGGCGGAACCCTGGCCGAACGGCAGGGCGAGCGGTGGCTCGCTCCGGCCCGGGATCAAGTGGCGCGCACGGCATTTCGGGCGCCGGCGACGCGCGTCCGGATCGTGCCGGCGGAACTAGGCCACGACGTTGGCCTGGTGGGCGCCTGGCCTCTCGTCGACGAACGCCACGGTCTTTCGGTCTGGCGCGAACGGCGCGCCAAGTCTTAGGGCATTACGGCGACGGCAGCAGGCGCGGCCGGTAGCATAGGTAATTCCGGCAACGCCGCCAACATGTCCAGGTGGATTAGCGGCGCCGTCAGCCAGCGCCGCAGCGGAGTGTCGGTCCGGCGCCAACGATCTACGACGCCGCGCAGCCACAGCGGCCATAGAGCCACCAAAACTGCCAGTCGAGTGAGCGAGAAGATCGGCATCGTGGCCGTGGCGGCGATGAAAGCCAGCCAGTCGAGCTTCCAGCGGATCGCCACCAGCATCAGGGCGAAGGCGATCGCGAAACGAAGGGCGAAGTCCAAGCCACCGTGGTCGGGCACGAGAGCTACGACAAACATGGCCTTCATCTGCGACGCTGCTTCCCAGCCCAAGGTCCCCAGGTAGTCGAACCACAGCCCGGGCGCCACCGCAAACGAGACTGCGCAGGCCACCGCGAAGGCGGCGCAGCTGAGCAGGATCGGCCGCCGCATCTCTGGTCGGGTGAACCAGAGGTAGGGGATGAGCAGAGCCGGACCGAACTTCATCCCGGCGAACCACGGGATCAGGTAGACCGCCCGTCGGTCGCGTAAACACCACAGGGCCACTGCGCCGAGCTGCAACGTCACGTTGCCGAAGCCAAGTTCAGCGAAGACCGGCCACTGCAGAGATGCGAGGACGGCCAGCTTCCACGAACCGGAGAGATAGCGCAGGCAGAGCACGCCGGAGATGCGCCAGATCCAGTCGACGATGGTCTCAGGCAGAAGCCCGATCGGAACCGCAAGCTGGGCAAAGAGGGGCGGGTATTTGTACGCGCCGGCAGTCCAGATCTCAGCCTGGGAATAGAGCGACTGACCGTCGATGAGGTGCCTGGCAGCCAGCCAGTAGGCGTTGGTATCGTAGGCCGGCCACCAGTTGACGCGCAGGTTGTCGATGACGACAGCCGCAACCTGGATGCCGATGGCCAGTAGGAGGAACCAGGCGACCAGAAAGCCGAAGGTGTCGGCGGGCGATCTAGTCGGGACGAGACGACCGATCGACCCGGCCAGCAGGGCCCTCAATCGAGTAGGCCGACCTTCCGGGCCACCGTCTGGGTTGGTGTTGTCGATGCGCACTGTTGACTTCAAGAATCGACTTCCAGGCGGGGTGCCAGCGGGGCCAGTTTAGCGGACCGCTTAAGGCCGACGTTCAGCCGCCGATCTTCAGCCGCCGACGCTCAGAGCCGCCCACCTTCAGCCGCCGATCTTCAGCCGCCGACGCTCACCCGCCGATGGGCCGACCCCACCACACGCTGGCCGCCAGGATCACGTACAGACCCACCAGAGCCAGGCCCTCAAGCCACGTCGATTCGCCGTCGATGACGATGAAGGCGGTCAACAGGGCGGTCAGGGCCAAGGCCGCAATCAGGAGCGGCGAAACAACGAGTGTCAGGGCGGCACCGCCCATGAACAGGCTGGTGAGGACCAGAACCGGGGTCAGGGCCAAAGCCACCTGCAGGCTCGAATTGAGAATGATGCTGATCGCCAGATCGGCCTTGTTGTTCAGCATGGCCCGAACGCCGACGACGTTCTCCACGGCGTTGCCGGCGATGGCCACGACCACGAGGCCCGCAAACTCCTCCGACATGCCGAGGGTGCTCATTGCCGGCTGCAGCGCCTCAATGAACCAATCCGAGACGAAGGCGGCGCCCAGGGCCGCGATCAGAAGTGTCACGATCGCCAGTGGGAGCGGCCACGCGTGACCGACTTGGGTTTCGATTGCGCCACCGCCGGCAGCGCCCTGCCGTAGCGAAAATGGCACGCTTGCCGCAAAGACGACCAGGAGGACTACGGAGACGGTGACTGAGATTTCGCGCTCGTGTCCCTGATCTGGACCACCCGGCGCGCTGGCGATTGTAGGGATGGCGATCGCCGCCGCGGCGAGCAAGAGCAGCGTCGCGATGCCTTTGGTTTGGTCTGTCCCGAAACGTTGCGGTCCGTAACGCAGGCCGCCGACGATAAAGGCGAGGCCCAGGACGAAGAGCGTGTTGGCCAGGATGGAGCCGATTAGGGCCGCTCTGACAACGTCAACCAGCCCAGCCCTCAGGGCGAAGATGCAGATGAAGAACTCGGGCAGGTTGCCCAGGGCGGACTGCAGGACGCCGGTGGCCCCGTGGCCAAGGCGGGTACCCAGCTGATCGGTGCCCTCGCCGACCAGCGCCGCCAGACTGGCCAGGGCCACGGCTGCGGCCACGAATACGGCTACCTGGTTTGCCGCCGTAACGCGCAGTAGGATCGTGGCCAGGGTCGCCCCGAGCGCAAATAGAACGATGATTCGAGTCCGCGTTTCGATGTACTTCAGCACGCTCCAGCCTCCAGGTCCGATTGTGCCAGGCGATGGCGGCCGCCGCTGACCAGTCGTGCCTCCCACCCAAGGGGCTAGTAGGGTGGCCAGGGAATGGCGGGCCGGTCTCGGTCCGGGCGCGGCAAGAGTCCGCTCGCAAGCAGGCGATCGATTCGAGCGGCCACGGCTCCGACTTCATCGGGCGTCAGAAGCGGCTGCAGCTGCTCTCTAAGGCCGCCGCTGAGTTGCTCCCGCAGACTTGACAGCACGATCCGCTCTTCGTCGGTCAGGGGTTGGCCGCGCCAGCGCCACAGAACGGTCCGTAGCTTCGACCCAACGGCAAAGCTCAGGCCGTTGTCTATCCCCAGGATCCGTCCGTCGGGGAGGGGCAGGAGGTGGCCGCCCTTGCGATCTGCGTTGTTGAGGACCGCATCCAGAACCGCGATCCGCCTCAGCGCCGGGTTATCGGACGAGACCAGCTCGGCGATATCGACCGACTCGTCCACTTCGACCCAGAGCTGGACCATTCCCTCTCCAAAGGGCCCATCCCGCATAACCGTCGGCGGCACGATCTCCCAGCCGCTCGCCTCGGACACGGCGTGGGCTGCCAGCTCGCGGCAGGCAAGCGTGCCATCCGGAAAATCGTAGAGAGGGCGCTCGCCTCGAGTGGGCTTGTAGACGCAGCTCGCCACGATCGCTGCTACCGGATTATCGCCGGCGCCGGATACCATGCAGAAGAAGGTGGCGTTCGAGGCGGACAGCAGGCGTCCCACGACGGTCAGCTCGCCTTCGCGAAGGAGTCGGAGCGCAGTCGACCTATCGAGCCGGCCGGCCACCTGGCGTCCCTCGATTGCCGCGGCCTCCATTTCGGCCCGGGTAAGGCCCGCCACAGTCGATTCGCCGATCTCTCCAGCCATCAGCTCAGTGCATGAACCCGTTTCGGCGGGCGCAGATGTGGCCCTCTGGATTCAGTGGCTGGCCACAGAACGGGCACGGGGGCCGTCCCGCGGACACGACTTCCAAGGCCTGCTTGGCAAAAGCCAGAGCCTTGCTGGGCCGCAAGTGGATCCGCACGGCATCGGACGCGTCGCTGTCCTCTGGCGCGTCATCGATGTCGACCTCGTCCCCGGGCGATGCCGTTTCATCGTCCTCAGTCATGGCCCTGGCTTCGATGACGACCGACTCGTCGTCGCCATCCCAGATAATCGCCATGGTGCCGACACGAAAGACGTCGTTCAGGGGCTCGTCGAGAGCGGCGGTGTCGATGTCCGTGGCAGCCGGCTCTTCTGGAACACTGGCGCCACGCGCACGAACCTCGACCAGCAACTGGTGGAGGCGATCTGCCAGCAGCTCCACCTGGACCTTCTCGATCAGGACCGAGACGATCCGCTTGTCGTCGCGCACTTGCAAAAAGAAGGCGCGATTGCCGGGCTCACCGACAGTGCCGGCCACGAACCGGTCTGGGTCCTCGAAGTCGTAGACACGTCGAGCCATCTGGCCTCCAGGCGGATTGTGAGGGCTGGCGCCAATCTCGCCACGAGGAATCTATACCCCGTGACCAGATGGGTCAGTGGATGCTAGCTGGTGGGTCGCTGGGTGGGGGATACCGGCTCGGTTCAGTCTTGCCCAGGCAAGAGCGACACCCCCAACACACGCGCCAACAATGACAGAATGGCGGCCAGGCACTGACACGCGGCGCGAGCAACGAATCTCCGCCACCTGGAAACTGCCAACATAACGCCACTCGGAACCTACTACCGCGGAGAAGCTCGCACAAAGAGGCTTCACCTGCATGTCACGCGACGTCATCTCAGCTTGTCCGGTCTGCTCGAGCGAGCCTGCGGTAACGCGGCTTCAGTGTCGTGGTTGCGGAACGGCTACCGACGGCGATTCCAACGTCGGTCGTTTCGAGCGATTGAGCCGCGAGTTGGCACGCCATGAGATCACGGTGGACGAGGCGGCGGCCCTTCTGCGCGCTCGGAAGAAGTAGCAGATGGGAACGCTGGAGAGAACCGAGACGCTCTCTCATCAGATAGGGACCAGCGGGCGCGTCTCCGTTAAGACATTACGTGGCTTGCTGCGTATCCGCGGCATAGACGGTGAAGAGGCGCGCCTCACGGTTACGTACCGCATTCGCGCGACGGACCAGGCTGCGGCAGAGCGAGCTCTCGATGCTGGTAGGGTCACGGTCGATCGCCGCCCCGGCTCTCTGGCTGTGGAGGCTCCGGACCGGCGCCTGTCTACGGGACTGGCCTGGCTCTTTGGCGGCGCTCGTGTGAACGCGGACGTCTCACTTGATGTCCCTTGGGGCACTCGCATCAGCTACGAGACGATGAGCGGGGCCATCGAGGCCGTCGCGCTCGTGGGCGACCAGAAGTATCGGACGGTCGCAGGCAACATCCGGTTGTGGAGCCTGGGTGGCCTGGTTGAAGCTAGCTCGATCTCGGGGTCGATCACCCTGGATAGCGGCGGTGACATCCGCCTTCACGCCAACACCATCTCAGGCGGGGTTCGCGTCCGGGCGCGCCGCTTCTACGGCATGGCAGTCTCGACGACGAGCGGCCGCATCACAGTCGTTGGTGCGCTCGATCCGGCTGGCGACTATCGGGCCGACTCGATCTCCGGCGGCGTGAGTCTGACCCCACTGTCTGGCGTCACGGCCGAGCTTCGGACAGTGTCGGGCTCGATCACCTCGGAAATCGAGCATAGAGTCGAGGGCGGACGAGGTTTCTGGCGATCAATCATCGGCGATGGTCGCCCCACCTTCCGGGTCAACTCCACGTGGGGCGGACTGCGCATCCTGGCAGCCCTGCCGGGGGACTACGTCGTGGCTGGGAGCGCCCCCCGGGAGCCGACCGAGCAGGCTCCCGCGGCCCCGGCCGTTACCGGAGCGCCGACATCCGCGCCCACGGACGCAAGACGGGAGTCGGAGCTCCGCGAAACCGTCGAGACCCGGAGTCCGGAGGAGTCGGTTGCGGCAGACGAAGCTCGGGAGTTGGCGACCGACGATGAGGAACTGGCGATCCTCCAGGCGTTGGAGCGGGGCGAGATTGACGTCGACGAGGCGGCCAAGCGTATCAAGCGGTCGAGGAGGTAGGGCGGTCTCCGCCAACGGCCACCAGGTCCACGAGGTCCGCGTGGTCATCGAATGGCCGGCGCCCGTGCCAGTCAGCCACTCCCTTTGGACCCGGGCATAGCCGATCCGCCACCACGTCCGCGGCGGGCGCGTTAGGCTGTCGGGAATGACGACTCAACAGGGCAAGCTGCCCGCTCGTGACTTCGAGGAGATTCGCCTGGCGGAGGCCGTTGAGCGCGGCCGTTGCCCCGTCTGCGACGCCCGCCAGGAGGCGAGCTACGCAGCCCTTCGAGGGCTGGCTCGTGAAGGCGCGACGGATCGTGGATTTCGCGACCAAATAGACAAGGGGGTGGGCTTCTGCCAGCCTCACAGTCTTGGACTGTCCAAGATGGAGTTGCTCCAGACGAGCAGCCAGCTCGCGACGGCTGTTCTGATCGACGCCATCCTGCGACGTCGGCTGATCGCTCTCAAGAAGCTGACCGGCAGCGACGCCGTCGGTCAGGGGCGCGGTCTGGTCGAGACTGGCAACTCCCGGTGTCCGGTGTGCGCGCGCGCCGCCGAGGCATCCCGGGCCGCGGTCAAGCGGTTGCTAGAACTGTCCGCCGACGGGGCGTGGTCGGCCGGGCTTGGTGCTGGGGAGATGTGCCTGGACGACATTTATGCCCTCTGGTCGGTAGCCGTCACCGGCCCCAAGGACGTTCAGCGGCGCTGGTCCGCCATACTTGCCGCCCAGCTCGAGCGGCTCGACGCGCTCCAGAAGAGACTCGCCGACTATGCCCACAACAGCACCTCGGATCGCCGTCACCTCATCACCCCCGAACAACTGGAAGCCCAGGTAGCCTCGCTTCGACTATTCGGGGGGTCTCCGGACCGCGACCGCGCTCGCTGAAGAGACCCGGTTGGGCGTCAACGGGCGTGCGTTTCGTACAATTCGGACCAGCCATCAGGCGTCCGTGCTTGGAGCTCAACGTGCCCGCATTGCCATATCCCGTCGCTCGTCTGATCGACGCCGCCTTAGTTGGCGAGTTGACGGTGGTCGCAGCCGACGGTCGTCCGATCACATACCCGATGATTCCGATGCTTTGGGGCGACCGGATATTCATGACATCGAGCGTGCTTGACAGCGCCAAGATCGCTCACATCAAACGCAATCCGAGGGTTAGCCTCTCGATCACGGATACCGGCGCAACGGGAAACACGCCGGGACGGGTCACGATCCAGTGCGACGCCCGCGTCTCAGAGGACGACCTCGCTGCGGGCTGGGAGCGGCTGTTCCACAACTGGGTTGGCAAGGATCCGGCGATCGTGGACTTGTTCAAGACCCGATTGCGATTCCCGCTTCTCTTCGAGCGGGCGCTGATAGAACTGACGCCCCGGAAGACGTGGTTCTGGCCTGATGGTCGGACTGATCACGCCCCGCAGGTAAACGTTGCGGCAGAAGTGGCCCGATGAGTCCCAGGTTCGGATTGCGCAGACGGACGGCGCTGGGACCTGCGGCGGCCGGACTGACTGAGTCGGTCGAGCCGGAGTCGGTCGAGCCGGAGTCAATGGCGGCGGTCGAGCCCAAGGTCGTCCACTCGGCCCAACGCAGGGACACATTGGGGCCGAACGTTGCCGATCCTGCCGAGCCGATCGAGGCAGGCCCCGGCGATGCCACGGACGAGGCGGCGGCCGGCGACGCAGCAGACGTGGCTGGTCTGGTAAGGCTTGCGGAGTACCGGCGTGCGATCCTGAGTTGGGTGGCCCAGGACGCATACCCGGTAAATGTCGACATCGAGATCGAGGCCAAGCTCGGCGAGGGGGTCGTGCGCTTTAGTGAGCCGCCCGGCTTCAGGTTGGTCCCGGGATCGATCGTTGGCATTACCGGCAGCCACGTTCATCCGCTGTCGGAGGGCGGCTTCGACGAGCGCCGGCATGTCACGGTTTGGGGCCTGGTCACCGCCCGACCGCGTGGTCGTTTCGTTGTCAAGCCGGACCGCGTGTGGGCCTGGGACGAGCGCGACCTGCCGCTGCCCGTCGCCTATGAGCGCCGTGTGCCGAGGGCGCGCCGCTACTTCGAGGCCCTGTCCAAGGAGCGCGGCGTCCGGGTGCGACCCCGGCTATCGACCAGCTTGCTGCTCTTCCGGGCGAGCCGGGCGCCATTCCTGAGCGCAACCTTCGTCCCCGTGCTGCTGGGTCTTGCCGTGGCGGCGCGTACCGGCTTCTTTGACCCCCTCACTGCCGTCATCACGCTCCTCGCCGCGAGCGCGGTCCACCTCGGTCTGAACGTGGCGAACGACGCCTTCGATATGCTGCTGGGCGCCGACGATGCCAAGCCCACGTCTACCGAGTTCAGCGGTCGGTCGCGCGTTCCCCAAAATGCTCTGGTCGCCATCCGCGAGATGTCGATGCTCACGGTCGGCAGCTATGCCGTGGCCGTCGCTTTTGGGCTGCTGCTGGTGCTGCTGCGCGGCTCGCCGGCATTGCTGGGCATCTCAGGCCTGGGCCTCTTCATCAGCGCCGCCTACACAATGCCAC
>JAYVMQ010000293.1:0-11202 GCA_043758855.1 Chloroflexota bacterium | reverse complement strand
ACCTTCGGGCGGACCATCCTTCGGCTCGAAAAGGCCACCGGCGGCACCGTCTCGATGGCCGGCCGCGATGTCCTCGCCTTGCAGGGCAACGACCTCAAGAAGATGCGTCGCCGAATGCAGATCATCTTCCAGGACCCATATGGATCACTCAACCCGCGCATGCCGGTCAGCGACATCATCGGCGAAGGCCTGCTGGCGCAGTCGGACAAGAGCAACGGTTGGGGCAAAAGGTCCATCCGGGACCAGCGGGTCGGAGACTACCTCGAGGCCGTTGGTCTGCGCCGCGATTACTCCCGTCGCTACCCGCACGAGTTTTCCGGTGGTCAGCGCCAGCGCATCGGCATCGCCCGCGCCCTTGCCTTGGACCCTGAGTTCGTTGTCTGCGATGAGCCCGTGTCGGCTCTCGATGTCTCAATTCAGTCGCAGATCCTGAATCTGCTGTCTGACCTGCAGTCTCGATTCAACCTGACATACCTTTTCATCGCCCACAACTTGTCCGTGGTGGAGTACTTCTGCGACCGGATCGGGGTCATGTATCTGGGCAAGCTCGTCGAAATCGCCGACACGGACGTGCTCTACGCCACGCCACAGCATCCCTACTCGGTTGCGCTGCTGTCCGCTATTCCACTGGCCGATCCGCGAGTGCGCAAGAAGCGGCTCGTTCTCAAAGGCGACGTGCCGTCGCCAGCCAATCCGCCTACGGGCTGCCGGTTCCACACGCGCTGCTGGCTGCGCGAGCGGCTCGGCAACCCGATCGAGTGCGAGACCATTGAGCCGGTGCTGCGCACGACCAGCGGCTCTCACGAGGTCGCCTGCCACTTTGCGGAGCAGGTTACCTCGGAAGCGGTCCAGGATTCGGCGGCCAGGCAATCGGTTATAGACACCGCAACTGACGCGTAGCGGGCCCGTCCGCGGCTAGACTTCGCCCTATGAAACCGCTTCGTGTTGCCCTGGCCCAGCTCGCTCCCCGATTGGGCCTGCTCCAAGAGAACCTGGCCCAACATCGGGCGGTACTCGCCCAGGCCAGGTCGGGCGGGGCGGGCCTGGTCGTCTTTCCGGAACTGGGGCTGACGGGCTATCAGCTGCAGGACCTGGCGGCCGAGGTCGCGATGCACGCCGACGATGCACGCCTCCTGGCCCTCGCGGCCGATACAACCGATATGTCGGCCGTGGTTTCGTTCGTCGAGGAGTCAAGCGACCACCGGCTCTTTATCAGCGCCGCCCTCATGGAGGACAGGGCAGTCCGGTTCGTCCACCGCAAGCTCTTCCTGCCGACCTACGGCCTCTTCGACGAGCGGCGTTTCTTCGCCGCGGGCGACCGGCTGCGGGCCGTCGATTCACGGCTCGGCGTGCGCCTCGGCCTGGCGGTATGTGAGGATTTCTGGCACTTGGCCGTGCCCGAGACTCTGGCCCTCGACGGTGCCCAGATTCTGATCAACGTATCTTCCTCGCCCGGCCGGGATCTGGCGGCACTTCACGAGGTGGGCCTTGGAACGGCCGCGTCGTGGCGCAACCTGATGCGGACATACGCCCAGCTGACCACGTCCTTCGTGATCTTCTGCAACCGCGTGGGTGTGGACGAGACGATCAGCTTCTGGGGCGGATCGGAGGTCATTGGGCCGAGTGGCGATGCAATCTTCACGGCGCCGCTCTTTGACGAGGGCCTCCACTTTGTAGACATCGACCTTGGTGACGTGCGCCGCGAACGAATCGGGCTCCCTCTTCTGCGAGACGAGCGGCCCGAGCTGCATCTGCGAGAGTTGCGACGCATCCTGGCCGAACGCACCGAGATGTCGATCGACCAGGCCAGCGAGAGGCCTGCGGGTGAGCCGGCACAGACGGCGATGGAGAGCCCGGCCGACGAGTCGGAGACGCCCTGATGGTCGACGGAACGCGACCGGCCGCAGGCCGCGACGGCGAGAGCAAGAACAAGAGCCAGCTCTTCGAGTTGCCGCCTGAGCTCGCCATCGACGCCGACGTGGCCCGGCGGGTGATGGTCGGATTCATTCGAAACCAGTTGCAGCAGGCAGGCTTCAGCCGCGGTCTGTTGGGACTCTCGGGCGGAATCGACTCCGCCCTGGTGGCCTTTCTGGTGGCCGAGGCGGTCGGGCCGGAGAACGTTCTGTGCGTCCTCATGCCCTATCGGACGTCATCGCCGGAGTCGATCGAGCATGCACGTCTGGTGGTCGACCAGCTCGGCTGCGCCAGCGAACTCGTCGACATCAGCGCCATGGTGGACGGCTACTTTGGACGCGACGGCGAGCCCGGTGCCGGCGGCGAGACTGCCCGCGGGGCGACGCCGCTGAGACGCGGCAACCTGATGTCCCGAGCGAGGATGGGTGTGCTCTACGACCTGTCCGTGTCCTGGGGCGGGCTGGTGACCGGGACCGGCAACAAGACCGAATCGTTGATCGGCTATACCACGATCTTTGGCGACTCGGCCTGCGCCTTCAACCCCATCGGGGACTTGTACAAGAGCCAGGTCCGGCAGGTGGCGGCGGCGATGGGAGTGCCCGAGGAGATCATCCGCAAGGCCCCCTCGGCCGATCTCTGGCCTGGTCAGACAGACGAGATGGAGGGCGGTTTCAGCTATCCGGAGCTGGATCGGCTGCTCTTCTGGATGATCGACAAGCGCCGTACGGACGAGGAGCTCATGGCCATGGGCTTCGCCGAGGCGGCCGTGGCTCGGGTGAAGCGGCTCATAGCCGTCTCGGAGTTCAAGCGACAGGTTCCGCCGGTCGCCAAGCTCGGTCCGCGCACGACGGGCGTTGACTATCTCTATCCGCGTCGTCGTCCCGGATCGGTTCGGCGACCGTGACCAACGCCTCGACCCAGGCCGCCACCGCCGGGAGTGGCGTCGCCGGTGGCCGGCTCTTCGTCGTGGCCACGCCCATCGGCAACCTCGGCGACGTCACCTTCCGCGCGGTCGAGGTGCTCAAGAGCGTGCCGCTCGTCGCGGCCGAGGACACGCGCCTGACGCGGCGGCTCTTCGCCCGTTACGAGATTGCCACTCGCCTTGTGAGCTACCACGCTCGGAGCGGACCACGGCGTCAAGAGGAACTGCTCGAGCATCTGCGATCCGGCTGGGATCTGGCTCTTGTTACCGACGCCGGAACGCCGCTGGTCAGCGATCCGGGCGGCGAGCTGGCCGCCGCGTGGGCGGCCGGTGGGGGAGCGGTTGTGCCGATTCCAGGGGCGTCGGCAGTGCTGGCCGCCCTGGTCGTGAGCGGCTTGGCCGTGGCGCGCTGGAGCTTCGAGGGGTTTTTGCCACGCCGTGGGCGCGAGCGGCGCGAACGGCTGGCGAGAATTGCCGCCGACGAGCGCGCCTGTGTCATCTACGAGGCGCCGTCACGAGTTCCGGAGACACTCGCTGACATAGCTGCCGTGGCCGGCGGCCAACGTCGCGCTGCCGTCTGCCGCGAGCTCACCAAGATTCACGAGGAAGTGGTCCGTGGCCCGCTGGCGGAGTTGGTTCGGCGTGCCACGGCCGACGAACCAACGCTTCGTGGCGAGTTCGTCATCGTTCTGGAGGCGGTCACTGCTGGCGAGGCTACGTCAAGAGACGCCGCTAGAGACGCCGCCGCCCAGAGCCCGGCCGCGATGGCCGATGGCCGCGCCGCGGTCGCTCGGCTGGTTGCCGAGGGGGCGAAGCGCTCCGATGCCGTCCGTCAGATCGCATCCGCCACAGGCCTTGATCGCCGGGAACTGTATCGTCCCGAGTGAAAGGTCGGCCGTCGCGAGTGCCTAGAATGTCGAGGGCTTCAGAGGTGTGTCGGTTGCGCGATATACAATCTGCATAGAAGGAGGTCTCCCTAGGACCTCCACCCCGGGATCACAGGGAGGGCCTCATGACCGGAACGGTCCGGACGATTTTTGGGCTGCTGGCTACCGCCGCTTTGGTGGCGGGATGCTCAAGTTCAGGCTCCACTGCCGCACCATCAGCCGCGGCTCTGAAGATTGGCGTCGTCACCGACGTGGGTCGCGTCGACGACAAGAACTTCAACCAGTACTCCTACGACGGCGCGAAGGCCGCGGCCGCTGCCCTTGGCACAATGGCGGAGTACGTCGTGCCGAAGGATGCGTCGGACTACACGAAGGACATCCAGAGCTTCATCGACAAGAGCTACAACATCATCGTGACCGTCGGCTTCAACCTCGGCGACGCCACGATCAAGGCCGCCAAGGCAAACCCGAATGTCTGGTTCATCGCCGTTGACGTCGCCCCGTGCGTCGATGCGACCGGCGCCCCGGACAGCACCTTCGCCTGCAAGGGCGACGCCTCCAAGCTTCTGCCCAAGCTGATCGGCGTCACCTTCCAGGAGGATCAGGCCGGTTACATGGCGGGCATCGTGGCCGCTTCCGTGAGCAAGAGCGGCACGATCGGCCAGCTCGGCGGCATCAACAACAACCCGGCGGTCGTTCGATATCTGCAGGGCTACCTGCTGGGCGCCCAGTCCTACAAACCGAGCATCAAGGTCCAGACCGACTTCTTCTCGACCGGTGACCTCGGCAAGGCCTACGGCGACCCTGTCTTTGGCAAGACCTTCAGCGACCAATTCATCAAGCAGCAGGGCGTTGACGTCCTCTTCCAGGTCGCCGGTGGAACCGGCAACGGAGCTCTCGATGCGGCCTGCGCAGCCAACATCATCGGCATCGGTGTAGACGTTGACGAGTACGCCTCGTACGCGACAGCGGACAAGTGCATCGTGACCTCGGCTGAGAAGCACCTCTCGAGCGCCGTCAATCAGACGATCACGGCGATCTCCAAGGGCACCGCCACCGGCGGCGTCTCCAAGTTCAACGCCACCAACGATGGCATCGGCATCTCGCCGTTCCACAATACCGCCATCACCATCCCCGCCGACGTCCAGGGCAAGCTGGATGCGGCTCTCGCGGCAATGAAGGCAGGCACGCTCAAGACCTGCCCCGCCACCTGCGGCACTTGGGGCCCGTAGCCTCCACCCCGTAGCCTTTTCGAGCGGGCCGCGCCTTCGGGCCGGCCCGCTCGTTGCATGAGGCACCGGCGCCAGTGAGGAATTCGTGACTGTAGAGGCAGCGTCCGTTCCCGCACTCGAGATGCGCGGCATCACCAAGCGCTATCCGGGTGTCGTCGCCAACGACCACATTGACCTGGACGTACGGCGAGGCGAGATCCACGCCCTGCTGGGCGAGAACGGTGCCGGCAAGACGACCCTGATGAACATCCTCTACGGACTGGCACGTCCGAACGAGGGGCAGATCCTGCTGGACGGCCAGACCGTCGAGATTGCAGGACCGTCCGATGCGATCGGTCGAGGGATCAGCATGGTCCACCAGCATTTCATGCTGGTGCCCGTATTGTCGGTTGCGGAAAACGTCGTTCTGGGCGCAGAGACGATGGCCAACCGCCTCTTCCTGGACACACGGGAAGCTAACAAACGAATCGCCGAGCTCGCGGCGCGCTTCGGATTCGGGCTGGATCCGGAGGCCAAAGTAGGCATGTTGTCCGTTGGGCAGCAGCAGCGAGTGGAGATCCTGAAGGCTCTCTACCGCGACGCCAGGATCCTCGTGCTAGACGAGCCCACCGCGGTCCTTACTCCGCAGGAAACCGAGGAGATCTTCGCTCTGCTGCGCAAGCTCGCGGACGATGGGCGGTCGATCATCTTCATCAGCCACAAGCTGTACGAAGTCCTTGCCGTCGCCGACCGAATCACAGTCATCAGGCGCGGGCGCGTTATCGGCCAGCGCAAGCCCGGGGAGACCACCGAGGCGGAACTCGCCGAACTCATGGTCGGGCGAGCGGTGGAGTTGACCGTAGATCGGGGTGAGTCGCACGCGGGCGCTCCGATGCTCCAGGTGGAAGGGCTACGCGTCGCTGACGGCCGGCACGAGGCGGTGCCCGGCGCGACGTTCCAGATTCGGGCCGGCGAGATCCTCGGTATCGCGGGCGTCGCTGGCAACGGCCAGGACGAGCTGATTGAGGCCCTGATTGGGTTGCGCAGGCCGAGCGCCGGCAAGGTTAGGCTCGGCGACCGCGACGTCACTGGCTTCTCGCCGCGGGCCATGAATGAAGCCGGTGCCGGCTACGTGCCCGGTGACCGGCATCGGTTCGGCCTGATACTGGCGTTCCCGGTGTTCGACAATCTGATCCTGACCAGCTACTACCGCCCGCCATTCGCGCGCGGGCTCATTCGCCAGGATGCGGCCGTCCTGGAGTCCGCCGACGCCCAGGTCGAGAAGTTCGACATCAGGGTGCCGTCGTCTACTGTGTCCACTTCTACGCTTTCGGGCGGGAACCAGCAGAAGGTGATTGTCGCGCGCGAGTTCGACCGCCCGCTGAAGCTGCTGATCCTCGACCAGCCGACGCGCGGCCTTGACGTGGGCAGCATCGAATTCATCCATCGGCAGATCATCGCAAAGCGCGATGCCGGCACGGCCGTGCTACTTGTCTCCGCCGAGCTCGACGAAGTGATGGAGATCTCCGACCGGATCGCCGTGATTTATCGCGGCCGGATCGTCGCCGAGATGGACGGGCGCACTGCCGACAAGAGCCAGGTCGGGCTGCTCATGGCAACCGGCAAAGACGCGAACGCGGCAGAGGAGGCGGGAGCATGAGAGCTCGGGCCCGCTCGGTCCTGTCGCGGCCCTCCCTGCGCGGACGGCTCCCACTGCCTCGCTGGGCCCGGAGTCTTGGCTGGCTCCTTGCCGAGTCGGTCGTGGCGATCCTATTCGCCCTCGTAATCGGGGGCATCGGCATCGCCGTCTTCAGCGGCTTGTTGCCCAACCACGCAGCCTTCGATTTGGGCTTGCCGCTGGCTGCCTACGGTGCCCTGTGGTCCGGCGCGGTCGGCTCTACGAACGGTCTCACTTCCACGCTCGTCTACGCTACACCGCTGATCCTCGCCGGCTTGGGAGTGGGTCTCGGCTTCAAGGCTGGGCTCTTCAATATCGGCGGCCGCGGCCAATTCCTGATGGGAACCATCGGCGCGATGGCTGTCGTCACGGTCTTCGGTAACAGCATGCCCGGGTTCGCAACGATCCTGCTGGCACTGTTTGTAGCGGCGGTCTTCGGAGGCTTTGCCGGCTTCATTCCGGGAGCGCTCAAGGCTACGTCCGGCGCTCACGAAGTCGTAACCACGATCATGCTCAACTACGTCTTCGTCTTCGTGACCTACTGGGCCATTAGCGGGCCGCTTCGTCTAGCCCATTCGCCGCAGCCGATCACAGTCGACGTCGGCACGCGCGGTGCCGACCTCCCGATCATCCTGGGACGTGACGGCCATGCCGGCATTCTGCTGGCGCTCTTGGCAATACCGCTGATATGGTTCCTCCTATATCGTACGACGCTGGGCTTCGAGATTCGCGCTGCCGGAGCCAACTCCGACGCGGCGAGATACGCCGGAATGAAAACGCGCCGGCTCATCGTGATGACCATGTCCATGGCCGGCGCTCTCTGCGGTCTGGCAGGAGCGACGACGCTCCTCGGAGTCGTCCACCAGGTGGCACCCGGGTACGACACGACGATCGGCTTCGACGCGATCACGGTCGCGCTTCTCGGGCGCTCGAGCCCAATCGGCATCGGCCTCGCCGGGCTTCTGTTGGGGGGCATGCGGGCCGGTGCCCAGACGATGCAGATATCGCCCGGAGTGCCGGCTGAACTCGTGGACGCGCTGCAGGCGATCATCCTGCTACTCCTGGTGATCAACATGCTGCGCCGCTGGAGAACGACGCGGCGGGGCAACGGATCACTGACGCCGCGCGCTGAATCCACCGAGATCGGTGCGTTGTCGGCGGAGGTGGCGCAGTGAGCGGCATTCCCGGGGCACTCGACTCTATCCCTGTCCTCGGGATCCTCTTCCAGTTGATCGGCTACGTGCTCGCGAACCTTCAATACGTATCGAACACGACTGTGGCGGTTGCCGTTCCGATCACGCTCGCCGCCCTCTGTGGCGTCCTGTGCGAGCGATCCGGCGTTGTCAACATTGGCCTGGAAGGCATCATGCTCACGGCCGCGTTTGTCGGCTGGCTTGTCGCCGCCGCGGCTGCCGGGGCACTCGGTCCCGGGACGCCGCTGCCGTACTTTGGTATCACCTTGCCGCTGGTCCTTGGCCTGATCGCGGCACTCTTGGCGGGCATGGCCGTGTCGCTCCTGCACGCCTGGCTGGCAATCTCGCTGCGAATCGACCAGATCATCAGCGGCACGATCATCAACATCGGGGCGGCTGGCTTCACCGGCTATCTGTACAGCCTGATTTCCTCGCAGTCCCCGGTGGGGGCCGGCCAGTTTCAGAAGTTGGTGGTGCCAGTGGGCGTCGTCGACATGCCCGTCATCGGCTGGCTGATAAACGCCATCTTCGATCAAGGCCCGGTCGGGCTCCTGACGATCTGCCTCGTGATCGTCCTCCAGGTGATGCTCTTCCGATCACGCTGGGGCCTGAGAACGCGCGCCTCCGGCGAGCATCCTCGGGCCGCGGAGACGGTCGGGATCGACGTCATCCGGCTTCGCTATCGGAATGTCGTGGTCTCTGGGGCATTGGCCGCCCTAGGCGGGGTGTGGCTGAGCATGGAGCAGACGGGCAACTTCAATGCCGGCATGACCCAGGGTCGCGGATTCATCGGACTCGCGGCAATGATTGTCGGCCGGTGGACGCCGCTCGGGGCGTTCGGCGCGGCGCTTCTCTTCGCCTCGGTTACCGGCCTCGGCCAGTCGCTGACGATCTCCCATCCGACCGGCGACCTCGGCAATCTGATCAACGGCGTGCCAGGCGAGTTCTGGGAAGCCTTGCCCTACATCATCACCATCGCCGTGTTGGCGGGCCTCATAGGTCGGAGCATCGCACCGGCCGCGGACGGCCAGCCCTACGAGCGCGAATCGGCTAGCTGACGGTAGCCGCGAGCGGCCCCGGGCGGCCGGATGTGGCGACCGGTGCCCGCTCGGCTTAAGAGCCCAGCACCAGCGACGGATAGAAGTTCGCCTTGCCGGCGGCCTTCTTGCGTCGACCCCAATCGTCCAGTATCAACACGGCCTCGTTGGCTACCGCGATGGCCCGTTCCTCAGCGCCGTTGTCGCCGAATTCGTTGGTCACCCGGTTCGCTACTGCGCCTAGGACCGCGCCGCTGCGCATGCCGAATAATCTGGCAAGTACGAACAGGGCCGAGCACTCCATCTCCAGGCAGGCGACGCCGGCCTTCTGCAAGTCGTCTATCAAGCCGTCCGCGGCGGACTGCCAGAAGTCTCCCGTGACCGGGCGTTCCTGGCCAACATAGAACGAGCCGACGCTGCAGGCGATGCCGAGGTGGTAGCGGTAGCCGAGGCGCTCGCAGGCCTCGATCAGCGCCATGTACACCTCTGGATCAGCGAAGGCCGGGTGCTCGAGAGGCAGGTAGCGGTCGGCCGTGCCGTCGCGTCGGACCGCGGCAACCGGCACGATCAGGTCGCCGGTCGCGATCTCGGCCCGCAGCACCCCGCAGGTGCCGACCCTGATGATCGTCTCACCGCCGATGGTGGCGAACTCGTGAGTCGCAATCTCAAGACTGGGAGCACCGATACCGCTCGATATCGCCCCGATCGGGACGCCTTTGTAGGTGCCCCGGGCGGAGCGGTACTCGCGATGGAAGGCCAGCTCCTCGCCCTGGTCCCAAGTCTCTTGCATCCTCTGTACGCGGCCCGGGTCACCCGGCATCAAGACCGTGGACGGGATCTGTCCAGGGGAGAGATGCAGGTGATACTGTGCCCCGGTCTCGTTGGTAGGAGAGTCGGCACGCCGCTGGGCCGGTCCGATGGTGTCCATTCGTCGTGCAATCCTCCGCCACAGTTGCAGGCCACCAAGCGGGTGGCTTGTAATTGATGCAGACGCTATCACTACTGCGAATGGCAGTCGCTTGGTGAGGTTCAGTTATGACTGGTAGCGGGGTCCAGCTGATCGATAGGGCGCAGGCCGCCGCCCGCTTACCCGAGTTCGCCCGTCTGCTGGCAATCGCCCTCACCGCTCAGGGACGAGCGAGAGCGCCCTATTCAAATTTCCACGTCGGCGCGGCGGTCTTGGGTGGGAGTGGAGCGGCGTTCCCAGGATGCAACGTCGAGGCAGCCTCGTACGGGGCCACGATCTGCGCTGAACGGAGCGCGGTCGTTGGGGCCGTGGCCGCTGGCGAGACCTCGATCCGCGTCTGCGTCGTGATCACCCCGACCGTGGATCCATCCAGCCCATGCGGGATCTGTCGCCAGCTCCTGGCCGAGTTCGGCCCGGATGTCCTCGTTTTCGCGGCCTCCAGCCTCAGCGACGCCGTTTACGTAGCGGTCTTGGGCGACCTTCTACCACTGTCCTTTGGACCACACAATTTAGATGGCGTGGGGCCGAAGGCGGTGTCCGAATGAGTGACCGTTTCGTTCTCGGTCTCGAAATCCCGCCGGCCGACCAGCCGGCGCTATTGGTGGCACTGGATCGGGCCGTTCGAGAGCGCACAGATCTGCAGCCCCGCTTGGGCCTGGTCTTGGGTTCTGGCTTGGGCGGGCTGGCCGACGCTCTCGAACTTGAGGCTTCGATCCCATTCGAGGAGCTGCCGGGCTGGCCCGACGCGACCGCGCCCGGCCACGCCGGGAAGCTGCTCTTCGGCCGCCTGTCCGGCGTGCCGGTGGTGGTCCAGCAGGGTCGCTTTCACCTTTACGAAGGCCACTCGTCCGGGTTCGTGGTTCAGCCGGTGCTTCTGATGGGCAAGCTCGGTGCGCGAGCGGTCGTCCTCACGAACGCCGCCGGCGGCGTCAAGCCCGAATTCGGTGCGGGGACGCTCATGGCCATCACCGACCACCTCAACCTGACCGGCCGCTCGCCGCTCGTCGGGCCGAACGCGCCGGAGATCGGCGCCCGGTTCCCCGACATGACCGACGTCTGGGACGTGGACTTGCGGTTGCGTCTCCATGCCGCCGCCGAGGCCGAGGGAGTGGCGCTGGCGGATGGCGTCTACGCCTGCCTCCTCGGGCCGAGCTACGAGACTCCGGCTGAGGTCCGCATGCTGGCCCGGCTGGGAGCCGATGCCGTCGGCATGTCCACGGCACTCGAGGCGGTCGCCGCTCGATGGGCCGGATTGAAGGTATGTGGCGTCTCCCTGGTGACGAACCAGGGCGCCGGCCTCTCGGGTGCTGAGCTCAGCCATGCCGAGGTCCTGGCCGTCGCCGAAATCGCCGGGCCACGGCTGGCCCGCGTCCTCGCCCGTTTCATCGGGGAG
>JAYVMQ010000292.1:0-3430 GCA_043758855.1 Chloroflexota bacterium | reverse complement strand
GTCGGATCATTCTCAAGGAATGACTCGTTCAGCCTGGGTCCGGCCTTGGCATCGGGGGGATCCGGGATGGCGAAGGGCTCATCGAACAGATCCTTTCGGAGGCCCACGATCACGACTCTTCGCCGGTTTTGCGGTACCCAGGCGGCGGAATTCACGAGCCTCGACGACACCCGGTAGCCAGAACGTTCAAGACGTCGACGGATCACACGAAACGTCCGGCCCGCATCGTGGGAGAGAAGATTCCGGACGTTCTCCAGTAGGAGAACGGGTGGCGCGTCAGCGATGGCCACCCCTTCGTTGAGGAACCGCTCGTCGCCCGCCTCGGGCGTCTGGGCCTCGTCTCGAAGCTCGTCGAGACCCAGATCCCAAGGCCCGCCGATCAGCCTGATGATCTGGAAGAAGAGGTTGCCCGAGGCGACGTCATCAAAACCATGAGCGACGCCCATGCTCTGTTTCTTGCTCACGCCCGCGAGACTGAACGGCTGGCAAGGAAAGCCCGCGGCCAGGATTTCATGCGTCGGGACCTCATCGCACTTCACGTCGCGGATGTCCGACGAATCTACCGGTCCCCAATTCGCCTCGTACGTCCGCTTGGCAAATCGATCGATCTCGACAGAGAACACGCACCTCCCACCCGAACCCTCCAACCCGGCCCGAATGCCGCCGATGCCGGCGAACAGATCAACGAACCGGAAGGCGGCCTTGGGATTGCCTGAGCGCGCGATGGTACGGGTCGGTGCTATCGGGGAGGTGCCCGGAGACATGCCATCCAGGGTACCAGGCGGTGAGCTAGTCAGCATCAGGGCCCGCAGAGATGTGGAATCCAAGTCGCTCGGCTTCCGCGAGGATCTTCTCAGCCTGAGTCGCCTGCTTGCGTGAAGGCGGTCGGCCAGTGCCAGCATTCCGTCCAAGGGTGAACGCAATGCCCCGCTGCCATCCCTGCAGGTTGTCTGTCTCCTTCGCCCAGTGTGAGATGTCGAACCACACGGTCCCTGGGATCTTGGTGATGCGGGTGATCAGTTCCTCCTCCCCGGGATCGACGTAGTCCTCGAGCGCCTCCGCACTCCTGTGCCTGCGATCCAACGCGATGAACGTCGAGTCTGGGAGCACCGCGATCTCGTCGACCTCGAGTCTGAGCACAGCGTCCCAGCACTCCTTGCGTTTCGACCATTCGGTTACGTTGCCGCCTCGAGGCGGGGAGATGATTACTTCGCGAACGGCAGGCGCGATCGCGGCGATCGTGCTCTCGAGACCGACGTCGAGCCTCTGCGATCGCCAGATCTGATCGAGATTGACGCGCTGCTGGGTCGCGTGGCTCAAGTAGGCGACCGAATAGGCCACGATGTTGGCACGGTATCCGCCGAAGTTCTGGGCGGACACGATCCTCTCGGTCTGCCGGAAGAGGATCGCCTTGGCGATCAGGCGCTGGAAGTACTCGAGTGTGACCTCGATGCGCCCTCGCTCGCCGAGTCGGAGGGCAAATGCCCGGAAGTTCTTCTCGGCGCCGAGGCTGACAGTGTGCGGAAGGGCCGCCCATGCGTTTTCGAACTTGGCGAGGTCCGTCTTCGTGAACTTCTGCGACATTGGGTACACGCCCTTGAATGCTCTTTTGCGACCGGGTGTCTCCTCTCGTGCCAGCTCGTCCTGGTACTGGCCTCGCGCCCGCTCGTAGAACCACTTTGTCTGGCGCTGCGCTCCGTCTGTCGCGGGCGCCCAGACGGTGCGCGAGAACCGTTCGATCTCGACGTGAAAGGGATCGTTGGCGAAGAAGTCGGCCTCGTTGATCCTGTTCTGGCTGTTGGCGTACCGGGTGATGCTCGGAACGAAGTCGTCGAGGAGTTCCGGGCGGACGACCGTGATCTTGGCCGCGACCGCAAGCCGAGAAAGGTCGGCGTCCCGACGAGCCGCGAAGATCGATGCGGTGGTCTGGCCGCCGTTGACGATCTGGAGGTCGTCGAGCGCCACGATGGCGTCGGCGCCGTCAGGCATCTTCGCCAGTCGCAGACTCGAGGCAGTGATGGCGATGCCGTTGTTGAATGCAAGGAAATGGGACGGCTCGTTGAGGATCGTGGCTCGAATACCCTTGTTCACCTTGTTGCGCGCCTGCAGGAAGGACCGGACGTTGCGTTCCAGCAGGCGCGGTCCGTACAGCTCGTAGATGTCCGCAAGTACGTTTCCGGGGATCACGGCAAGGTACGTCGTGTATTCCCCCTCGCCAGCTCCCGCGGTGACGCACCGGATCGGCGCACCGGACAGAGCCTCGAAGTTGACCGAGATGGGCTCACGCACCTGACCCGAGCTGACGGCTCGGTGAATTCGGCGGAGATCCCAGACATGGTAGGAAACCGACATCCCTTCGCGTTCGAGCGTCGGCGTGTTCTCGAGCGTCGTCAGTCCGTCCGTCAGGAAGAAGAGCCGAAGTGAACTGATAGCAGGGCCGATGGAGTGGATCGTCTGGGCCATGTCGAATGCCGGCGAAGCTTCCTCCATCGTCCGATGAAGTCCAAGCCGAGCTCGATCATGGAACTCGATCAGACGACGGAATCCCGCTTCGACGTCGGAGCGCGGGACCGTGACCGGAGGCTCGCTGCCCGTGTATTTCGCGACGAACAGATCGAGTGTCGCGAGTTCCTCATCAAGGCTGTACCCGTTCGCCTCCGCCCCACGTGCTTGGTAGTAGCAGACCTCGCCGTCATCGACCTCGCCGGCATCGGACAGGACGCCGATCATCCATCGGGTGAATTGCTCGGGGAGCAGGGCGCCATCCTCGACACCCTCCGCGTCTGTCAGGACATCCTGGTGGAGTTCGACCGCGAACGTCTCGAGGTCGCTCGCGTCGCTCACGAGGCCCCGGCGGCTATGCGCTGCCAAAGCAACGGAAGACCGATCTCGTACTCGCGACAGGAATCGACCGCGATCGAATACGAGACGTCGCCAATGCCCGCCGGAAGGTCATGTTCCGTGATGCGTGGGAAGCCCTCGGCGACGAGTGAGCAGAGCGTCCACCGCAGCGCAAAGGCGTTTCCGCGATAGAGATCCGCCTGCTCGTCGAGATAACCGGCCGAGAGAAGACGGTCCTCCAGCTCGGCACTCACGGGGCTACCTGGAATGACCGCCGCTCGTACTGACGCCACCATGTCGACCAGGGTCGGGCTACCGTCGGCGCGCTGTTCCAGTGCAATGAGGACCAGCGCGAGCGTCGCGAGTCCATCTCCCTGAAGTTGCCGCTCGTTGGCAATTCGGATTGCCGCCGGCGCGGCTTGCCGTGTTGTCTTCACCTCGATCGCCCAATCCTGAGCCTGAAAATCCTGGATCGCGCGAAGCGGGCCTTGCCAGGCGGTGACGGCTGATGGCCCGAGGACCTTGAGTAGATGGTCCCTGAGAAACCACAGCTCGCCGAACAGGCCTGTCTGCGCCTCGACCGACAGAC
>JAYVMQ010000291.1:0-5174 GCA_043758855.1 Chloroflexota bacterium | reverse complement strand
AGGAGGACGAACCGGAGGCGGCGATTGACTCGCTGCCCGTACACTCCAGCCATGGAAACCTTGTCGGGCCCCACAAGGCCACTCCTCACGGCCGTCTTGCTCGCGGTCGGCAGCGAGTTGACCACCGGCGAGACGCGCGACACAAACAGCGGCGACCTGGCCCGCTGGCTGGCCGAGGCCGGCGTGGACGTGGTCTGGATCTCGACGCTGCCGGACAGGCTGGGCACGGTTACGGCCGCGTTGAGCGACGCGATGGAGGCCGCCGACCTGGTCATCACGACGGGAGGTCTCGGTCCCACGCCCGACGACCTGACCCGTGAGGCTATCGCCGACGTCTGTGGGGAACAGCCGACCGTGGATCCCGAACTGGAGCGCTGGCTACGCCATCTCTTTGAGCGGCGCGGCATCAGGTTCGCTGACACCAACCTCAAGCAGGCTTGGCTCATCCCGTCATCCACCGCCATCCCCAATGACCGTGGCACCGCCCCTGGCTGGTGGATCGATCGACCGGACGGGCGTGTCATGGTGGCCCTGCCCGGACCGCCGAGCGAGATGCGGCCGATGTGGCAGGGCTGGGTTCTGCCGCGGCTACGAGAACGCGGCCTGGGACAGGAGCGAGTCACGCGCACGTACCGGCTGACCGGCATCGGCGAATCGCACGTGGCCGCACTCCTCGGCGAGGCACTATTACGAGCGGCCAACCCGATCGTGGCCACGTATGCCCGGTCCGAGGCCGTGGACGTCCGAATCTCGGCCATTGCCGAAGCGGACCGCCCCGCGGCCGCTCTCGTGGATGAGGCGGAGACCGTGGTCCTGACCGCCCTCGGCCAGTACGTCTGGGGCCGAGCCGACGACACATGGCCGACGGTCCTGGGCCGCGATTTGGCGGCACTCCACTGGACAGTTGCGGTCGTGGAACTGGGCACGGGCGGCTCTACGGCCAGGCTCCTTGGCGACGCGCCGTGGCTAAAAGCGGCCCGGGCCACGGCCGCCGACCAGCCTGGCGAACGCGGCCCAAACGCGCCTCTCCCTGGCCTGGCCGAGCTAGCCGAGGAGATCCGCCAAGAGTCGGGCGCGTCGGTCGGCCTCGCTGTCAGAACAGTCGAGTCGGGCGAGGACACTCAGGTCGAGCTTGCCCTGGCCAGCC
Organism: Chloroflexota bacterium; assembly: GCA_043758855.1. Lineage (GTDB taxonomy): Bacteria > Chloroflexota > Limnocylindria > Limnocylindrales > CSP1-4 > Fen-1039. The sequence goes on along the minus strand of JAYVMQ010000291.1, from coordinate 4,027 downwards.
CGTCTGGTACCCGCACCGCAAATCTGACCGCCTTCCTCGGTGGCGCGGAGGGTCGGCGCCGGGCCGGCATCTCCGCCGCCGCGTTCCTGCACTTGTTCGCGCGGGAGGCAGCGCAGCCATAAACACTGAGCAGGCCGGCGTCACGTAGCGGACAATGAGGGCACCGGGGGCGTAGGCCGCCATGGCAAGTTGGGAGCAAACGATGAGCACGACGGAGAGGGTCAGCGCCGCCGAACTGGCAGACCTGCCGCTGTTCGCCGGGCTGGATCAGGCCGACCTCGAGTCGCTTTCGGGGCAGGCAGTGCGACGCATTCTCGCGGACGGTGAGACGCTCGTTGATATGGGCGCGCCAATATCAGAGGTCCATTGGCTGACGAAGGGCCAGGTCGCGCTGCGCGTGCGACACGAGCATCGGTGGGTTCTCGTGTCGACACTTCACGCCGGCGACATGCTCGGCTGGTCCGCAATGCGCGAAGATCCGACGGCCCTTTCGACGGCCCGAGCGATCGGCCCGGCGGTGTTGGTGTCGGTGCAGGCCGATGGTCTCTTAGCGTTGCTGTCCGGCGGCTCCGCCAAATCGAAGATGCTACTCAGGCGCCTCTTCGGAACGGCGACTCACCATCTCGACGAGAGTCGGGCGCAGCTCCTCCAGCTGGGGCGCGAGGGAGTCATCTCAGCCGGCTAAGTCGACCGCGGCGGCCTGGCGGCGGCATCAGGCCTCCGCAACCTTACCGGCGGCCGCGAGCGGCCGGTGCCTTACCGGTGGGCCGCCTTGGTGAGGGCCTCCAGACTGGTCACGACGATGCTGTCGCGCTCTATGCGAATCAGCCCGCTTGCCTCGAACTCGCCAAGGAGCTTGTTCACGCTCTGGCGTGTCGCCCCGATCATGGCCGCCAGGTCGCTCTGAGTCAGTGGCGCGTCAAGCCGGACCGAGCCGTCCCAGCCACGCTCACCGTGTTCCTCGGCTAGTCGAGCCAGACGAGCCGCCAACCGGCCAGTCAGGTCGAGGAAGTGGAGCTCCGCGACGTGGGTCGTCAGGCGCCGCAACTCGCCCGCCAGGGCCGCCAGTAGAGCGTCCCGGATCACCGGCTGAGTGGCCACCAGGGCTCGGAACTGATCGCGCGGCAGGGTCAGCGTCTCGGTCGGCTCCAGGGCGATGGCACTGGCGGAACGCGGCGCCCCGTCAAGCAACGCAAGCTCGCCGAGAAAATCGCCCCGGCGGAGCGTGGCCAGAATGGCCTCCTCACCGTCCTCGGACGGCACGACGACCTTGACCGCGCCGCTGGCCACGATAAAGAGTGCGTCGCCGGGATCGCCCTCGTGAAAGAGAACCTCGCCACGCCGGAAACGGCGGGTCCGCAGAGTCCGAGTCAAGGCCGCGAGCGGCTCCCCGGTCAAGCCATCGAACAGACGGCAGCGTCCCAAAGCTTCGGCGGCGAAGTCGGCCTGCAACATGGCGCCATCGTAACGGGCGGCCAGGCGTTCCGGAGCACCGGCCGACATTGCGCAAGCGGCCGTGGCCGCTACGATGCGCAAATGCAATCTGCAAACCAGCCGCGGTGGGACCGCCGTCTGCCATTCGGTCAGCGGGGAGCGCTGGCAGTGGTCGGCGGTGCGATCGTGATCATTGGTCTCGTTGCGGCCATCGTCGGCAGGAGCGTCTGGGCAGGCAGCGCGACCTCGCCTACTCCGGCCGGTTCCAGCCCGGCCAACACCACGTTGACGGCCACGACCGCGACAGCGACACCCGTTTCGTCTGCGGCGCCCTCCCCCTCTGCAATAGGCCTCGTGCCCACAGCCGCGACTACCGCCGAGCCCACGCCCAAGCCGATTGCGCCCCTGCCAGCACTGCTCGCGGCCATCGGCGACTCGTACAGCCAGGGCTACAGCGTCTCCCCTGCCTATCTTCGCGACCATATAGGCTTCTCCTGGGTCATCGGTTCAGCCCCCAATGACGGCGTCTTCAGCCTGTACGAGCGCTTCAAGGCAATCGGTGGCTCGCCCGTCATCGTGGACGCCGCCAAATCGGGCAAAGAGATGAAGGACGCCCCACGCCAGGCGAACCTCGTTGTCGCAGCGGCGAAGAAGCTCAAGGACGGTCAGACCGCCTATGTCACCTTTGAACTGGGCACCAACGATCTGTGTGCCGATCCCAATCCCAAGACAGACCCGGCCTCGTTCGAGCGGGACCTCGCAGCGGCCATCGCGACTCTGAGGGCCGGGCTGCCGGCCGGAAGCCGAATTTTGATGCTCTCGGTGCCGGACTTCCCCCACTTCCACGACATCACTCAAGCCAACTCCGCAGCTCTGGCGAACCTCGCCCTACCGGAGAACTCCAACCGCTGCCCACCCTATCTGGGCGACAACGGTCCGTTCTCCCCGGCCCAGGCCGACGACTACCTGTCCCGCTACGACGCGGCGCTGGAGGGAGCGTGTCGCGACATTGCGGCAACTGACTCGCCATCGGGCAAGCTCTACTGCACCTACAACGCCACGCTTCTGGCTGACACAGACTTCCTAATCGCCGACCTGAGCACCGTCGACTACTTCCACCCGTCGCTTTCCGGCCAGGCCAGGATGGCGGCAGACGCCTGGGCCGCCGACGTGTGGTCGGGCGTGCCGATTCCCAAAGGCGCAGCCCAGTAACCCGCCCGTAACGAGTGTCGAGCGCACTCGACTACGAAACGGTCGTGGCCGCCTCGCCCCGCAGTTCGGCCAGGGTTCGCCGGAAGCCCTCCGCCTCGGCGATCGCGCCGACTGAGGCGGCCTCCCGGGCCGCCTGCTCCAGCAGCGGCTGAGCCCGTATCGAGTCGCCGGCCGCGATCCGATGGCGAGCCAGTTCCGCGACGTCGGGCCGGGTCTCGTTGGACTCCAGGAGGTCGGCAAGAGTCGTGTGGAGAGCCCGTCGCCGGTCTGCCAGCAGCCGTCCGTAGGCCGCGTCAAGGTAGAGCTGATGGCGGAATTTCCACTGCTTCCCGGTCTGTCCGGGTTCGTCGACGCCGATCAGAATGCCGGCCTCTGCCAGTTCGCCCAGCTCTGTGTCGCTGCAGTTCCCGCCGCACAAGGCCGTCAGCAGCGGCTCCGAGAAGCTCGACCCGATGACCGCCGCAACTTCCAGCGCGTTCCGCTGAGCCGGCGGCAGCGCATCGATCCGGGCACCCAGCAGCGCCCGCAAGCTGAGCGGCACGCCGCGCCGAGCCGCGCCACGATCTATGCGGCACAGATCGCCGATCTGCTCCAGCCGGCCCGTGTCCCGCAGGGTGCGGATGATCTCGCCGACAAAGAGGGCGTTGCCGGCTGTCCGCTGGTGCAGCCAGCGGCCTGATTCGGACTCCAGGGCAGAGCCGGCGACGGCCGCGCCCAGCTCTTCGGTCGCCGACTCATCAAGACCAACGAGATCGATGACCTCAACGTGCGGAAGTCCGATCCAGCCCGGCGTGGCCGGTGGTCTTGATCCCGTCAGCACGACGAGCGGCAGGTCGCCTGCCATGTTGATCATGATGTCCACCAGCTGGCGGCTCGAAGGGTCGACCCAGTGGTAGTCATCGACGACGATGCAGCGCGGCTTGCCGGCGACCATCCGCGATACCCACAGATGCGTCGCCAGCGTCAGGCCGAGCTGGTAGTCGGCCGAGTCGGCCAGCGCCAGCAGCCCCGACTCCCAGCCCTCCTCCGGCAACAGAGTCATCTCCGAATCGCGCGCCAGGGCGGCGATGGCACCGAGCATGAGACGGTAGATTTCGGGGTCCAGGTTCTCCGGGACGCCATCACCGAACAGCAACTGGCGAGCGACGATGCCGGCCTTCGCGCCCTGCTCGTCGGCCAGCCAGTCGACCATGTTGCGAACGGTTCTATACGGCGACTCCATGGAGTGCGGGGCGTTGTCGATCCACAACCAGGCCAGTCCGGCAGCCTTCGCGTCCTCCTCCATCTCACACAGTAGCCGCGACTTACCGATGCCGGGTTCGCCTCGCAGAAGGACGGCACCGCCCTTTCCAGTGGCACCTGTCCGGCGGATCACCTCGGC
>JAYVMQ010000290.1:0-3835 GCA_043758855.1 Chloroflexota bacterium | reverse complement strand
TGGTCGATGAGATCCCAGACGCACACCGCCGTCACGGCCATCAGCCCGACCGAGAGGAGGTGCAGACCGACGATCTCGGGCGACCAGCGCCAGGTCGCGAACGGGGCGGCCGGCAGGAGGACGAGGGCGTTGCACACGTAGAGCGCGCCGATCAGCTGGCGAGCCGGGGCCCGCGTCGTCAGCTCCTTGCTCATCAACGCCTGGCCCGCGTTCGCGATGGCCGCCAGAAGCCCGAGCAGCGCGACGCTCAACGATCCTCCCAGTGGCCTCAGCCGTCGCCGCGTGGTAGCCTGTACGGGCCGGTTGCTGCAAACGGTACCGGTATCGTCTGTCATCCTAGCATCGACAAGGGAGACGATCGCCGTGACCGAAACCAAGATCGCGTTTACGGAGCTGCTCGGCCGGCGAGTCCGGATGGGCTCCTGGCAGGACCAGAAGATCTCGACCTACCGCAAGATCCACGAGGCGCTCGACGAACGTCGCTGGGACGACGCGGCCCAGCTCGGTGCCTACTTCATCGACGAGGCGAACGTCTGCTTCACGCTGTATCGCCAATGGATCGGCGACCTCAACGGCTACCTCCGCGACCGTGACGTGGACCCGGCGACGATCGCCGCGCGCAATGAGCAGGCCATCCGCGTGGCCGCCCTGCCGGACGGTTCCCCGTGGCAGCCGCGCCGCCATTGGGACCGCTTCCTGACCGAGATGCAGGCATTCACTGCCGCCACCTACCGCGAGCACGCGAGCGAGGCGGGCAGCCTCATCGACACGGCCAAGGAGACGTGGCGCCAGTGCCACGACCGCGACGTCGACCACACCTATGCCCTGATGTCCCTCGTGAAGGAGGCGCTCGGCGAGCCCGCGGTCCGCGACATGTACGACCGGGTGCTCCTGCCGCTCTTCGTCTGGCGGTACGAGAAGTTCGACATCGACAAGCACCCCTGGGACGAGGCGCTCGAGGTCCTCATGCTGGTCGCCTGCGAGGCGATGCGGGGCCACCTGGTCGGCCCCGAGCGGACGGGCGACATGGAGCTGATCGAGCTCGAGGATCGCTACATCCTGAAGTTCGATCCGTGCGGTTCAGGTGGGCGAACCCTGCGCGGCGACGCGATCGAAGGGACGCCGCCCCGGATGCAGCCACCGTACAACTGGACGGTCAGCGAGGAGCCGCAGACCTGGAATCACAACACGCCCGGCGTCTGCCTGTACTGCAGCCACTGCATCATCCTCATGGAGGAGATGCCCATGGATCGCTTCGGCTACCCGGTCCGGGTGATCGACCCGCCGATCTACGACCCGGCGCGAACGGCCGTCGGTGTCGCCCAGAAATGCCAGTGGCAGATGTTCAAGGACCCGACCGCCGTTCCCGAGGAGTACTACACCCGCGTCGGCCGAACGAAGCCGAAGGCGTTCGGATCGGCCGCCCTGGGCGCACCGGAGCTGCCGAGCATGAATGCAGGCCTGCCGGGCGCCGGTTGAGCCCACGCGCCGACTGAGCCCACGCGCCGACTGAGCCCACGCGCCGACTGAGCACACGCACCGGTCGGCGCCCTTCTCCGCCTCTCCCTTCCTCCACCCCGAAGACGTCGCCGGACCTCCTCCACGGCGACGTCTTCGGGCGTCTATCCCGGGGGCAGGTTGCTGTGCAGCCAGGCGACGCTCCGCTCGACCATCGCCAGCTCGTCCACTTGTTGACCTCCGAGCGCCGCGAGCTCGACGCAGACCGGGCCGTCGAACCCGGTCCCCGCGAGCACCGCGAGCTGCACGGCGAGATCAAGCGAGCCCTCCCCGAGGGCCGTGCAGACCGGGCCGCCCGGGATCGTCGGATCGCCGGCCAGGCAATCCTTCAGCTGGACCAGGTGAGCGAACGGTCCGAGCGCCGCGATCCCTTCGAGGTAGTCGTCACCGACCCGCACGAGGTTGACGTTGTCGAGGCAGACACCGAGGTTCGACCGGTCGACCCGCTCGAGGAGCTCGAGGATGTCGTCGACCCGCAGATCGCCGTGGTTCTCGAGAGCCAGCGTCAGGCCGACGGCCGCCGCTCGATCCGCCGCTCGCGTGAGCGGGGCAACGAGCCGGGCCACGAGATCCGCAGCCGGCTCGGTGCCGCGAGAGGCCGGGCTCCCCGCGGTGATCCGCATGACCGGCTGACCCAGCCGGACAGCCGCCTCGATCCACCGAACGAGGTCGTCCTCGGCGCCGGGCGAGCGACCCCCGTCCAGCCCGTGATAGGCGCCGGCCGGCCATGGATGGCCCCACGAGAAGCCGACGGCGATCCCCGGACCCGCATCGAGCATCTCGGTCGTGATCGTTTCGGGCGCCGGGAGATAGCAGGTCTCGAGATAGACATCGTCGACGCCGAGGGCCCGGGCGTGGGCCAGAACGGGAGCGGGCCGGAGTGCCCAGGGCTCCCCGGGCGCGGCTCGCTCTCCGATCCGGACTTCGCCGTAGCGCCGATGGTAAGAGTAGCTGTCGATCCCGACCCGCATCGATGCCTCCAGGTTCCCATCGGCTCGTTGCCGCCGCCCCGCCGGTACGGTAGCATGGGCGACTGGAAACGTCACCAGTTGATCGTATAGGAGAGTACGCCATGATCCAGGTCGAGGGTCTTGCCGGCCGCGTGGCTGTCGTCACCGGGGCAGCGCGCGGTATCGGTCAGTCGATCGCTGAGACCCTCGCCGGGAACGGAGCCATGGTCGCCGCGTTCGACCTGGAGGCGCCAGGCCACGCGGGGATGCTCGGCGTGGCCTGCGACGTCTCCGACGAGGCGGCCGTGGACCGTGCCTTCGGGGAGGTCGAGGCGGCGCTCGGAGCGCCCGCCATCCTGGTCCTCAACGCGGGGATCTTCCCGATCGTCCCGTTCGAGGAGACGACCCTCGAGTTGTGGAACCGGACCATCGCCATCAACCTCACGGGTGCCTTTCTGTGCGCCAAGAGGGCGTTGCCGGCGATGCGCGTGGCCCACTACGGGCGCATCGTCGCGATCGGCTCGTCGGCCGGCAAGGCCGGCGGCGCAAGGTCGGTCGCCGCATACGCTGCGTCGAAGGCCGGGATCATGTGCATGGCGAAGTCGATCGCGAACGAGTACGCCGCCCACGGGATCACGGCCAACGCCCTTGCCCCGGCGCTCATCGACACCCCGATGATCGCGAACACCCGCGATCTCATCAGCCGGATCCCGGTCGGGCGGTTCGGACGACCGGACGAAGTCGCAGCCCTGGTCGCCTTCCTCGCCTCGGAGCATGCCGGCTACATCACGGGCGAGGTGACGGACATCAACGGCGGCTTCCTGGTCGACTAGGACCAGGCCTGGGAGGCAGCGACGTGCCCGAGCGCGGGATCCGGCGACGCGCCGTGGTCACTGGGGCGGCCAGCGGCATGGGCCGATCCTGCGCCGAGCGGTTCCTGGCCGAGGACTGGGACGTCCTGGCGGTCGATGTCAACAGCGCAGGCCTGGAGGCGCTCTGCACGGCAGGCGCGGCGACGCTCGTCGCCGATCTTTCGGATGCTCCCGGCCGGGACCAGACCATCGCGGCGGCGAGCGCCGGACGAGTCGACGCTCTCGTCAACGCAGCCGGGATCATCCTCCTCAAGCCGATATGGGACGTGACGGCGAGTGACGTCCGGCGCGTCTTCGCCACGAACGCGGAGTCGACGTTCTTCCTCTGCCAGCAGATCGGGCCGCGGATGACCGAGGGCGGCGCGATCGTGAACTTCTCCTCCCCTTCCGCCAAGCTCGCGACCACCGTGGAGGCCGCCGTCTACGCGGCGACGAAGACGGCCATCCTTTCGATCACGCGCTCGTTCGCCTACGCCCTCGCGCCGCGCCGGATCC
>JAYVMQ010000289.1:0-9540 GCA_043758855.1 Chloroflexota bacterium | reverse complement strand
GGGGTCGTCGCCAACCGAAGGGGTGACGATGTAGATGCCGGACGGATGCTTGTCGAACTTGGCCGGCTCGAAATACGCGGCGAAGGGGACGACCATGCGAAGGTATTCAGGAGTCGTGCGGACGGAGATCGCCTCGCCGGCCGGCAGCGTGACGATGTCGCAGGCCACGATGTGGGCGCGGGCCCGGTTCATGGCGTCCTCATAGGCCGCGAGCGCCACTTCGAAGGTCGCCGGATGGTTCGATTTGACGCGGTCCACCACGACCGCCTCGGCCACGCTGGGGTCGATACCACGCGCGTCCTCTACCCGAGCTGCCTTGTTGAGGGCCAGTTGCTGCTGGCCGATTTCGAGGATCTGGGCGGTGTCCAGCCCGTCAAAGGCGCGCAGGCCGACGAGGTTGTCCAGGTCGTCAGACCCGAGAGCCCAAGACTCGACCGCGGCGCCCATCTTCGACTTGATCCCGGCGAGGTAGTCGGCGACGGCCACGGAAGCCTTCTCAACGGCTCGGTCGAGGCGTGCCTGGGCGCGCTCATCCAGAACCCCGTGACCGGCTGCTTTGATCTCGCCGAAGAAGCCAGGCATCTGCTCGCCCGCGTCAATCTCCAATTCCTGCCACAGCCGAACTTGGGGCGCGGTGGCACGTGAACGGTGCTGGTCGAGCAGGTTGGGCACGCCCTCGATGCGCGAGGTCAGCGACGCCAGCCGCTCGGTGAGTGGGGCGAAATCACGGGCAAACACGGCGAACATGGCGTCGCCGACCGCGTCCATGGCCGTGGAGCGGCGCTCCCAGACGCGATGAATCTCCATGTCGAACATCTCGCGCCGGACGTTGTGGAGGGCCAGTTCCCGCTCAAGGCGGACACTCTCCGACAGCCCGGCTGGATCGATCGCCTCGATGGCGCTCAGCAGGCGGTGCGAGTCGGCGATCTCCTGTTCCACCGCATCGCGCGTGCCGTTGTCCAGCTCGCCGTCAGAATCGTGGATGCCCATATAGGTGGCAAAGATCGGGTGCTGCTTGACCAGGCGCCGGAAGTGCGTCTCTACGACTTCCCAAAACCGCTCGTCGAGGGGGCCGGCGCTGGGCTGTGAGATAGGTCGGGGAAGAACTAGGTCTGCCATCTATCGCTCCAGGGCTGCGGCGGGGGTGTTGGCGACGGAGGTTGTTGGTGTGGCCGTTTCGCGGAGGGCGGCGGCGCAGGCCGTCAGAACTCGCTCGATGTCGGCCGGGGTGACGCCGTAGTGGGTTACGGCCCGGATGGAGCCGTGGGCATACTCGACCATGAGAACTCCGCGCGACCGCAGCGCATCGAGGAACGCGGCCCGGTGGCGGCGGACGCGGAACAGGACGAAGTTGGTGGTGACGCGGCTCGGGTCGAGCGGGCCGAGCGTCGGCTGGGCCAGGCCACCCGCGGATTCGATGCCATCCATCGCCGCCAGTCCCTCGGCCAAGAGACGGGCGGTGAGGTGGTCTTCGGCCAGCCGGGCGATCATCCCGTCTGAGCCGTCGCTCAGGGCCACGAGGCCGGCCCCGGCCAGGACGCCGACCTGGCGCATTCCGCCACCCACGAGCTTTCGACCGCGCCACGCCCTGTGGATGAACTCCTTCGACCCGACGACCATCGAGCCGACCGGGCAGGCCAGTCCTTTCGAGAGGCAGAAGGCGATCGAATCGGCCGGCGCGGCCAGCTGCCTGGCCGTCACCCCGAGCGCGACGGCGGCGTTGAAGAAGCGGGCCCCGTCCACGTGGAGCGGCACGCCGTGGGCGTGGGCGATCTTGGCGACTGCTTGCGTGTAGCCGAGGCTCAGCGGCTGGGCCATGGAATGAGCGTGGGTGTTCTCGATGGTGACCAGACCGGTTATCGGCTCGTGTGGATCGGCCGGGTTCCGGAAGGCTTCCTGCAGCTCGCTAAGGTCCCACGTCCCGTCCGGGCGCTCTGCCATCTGCTTGATCGACGTTCCGACGACGACGGCGTGGCCGGCCTGCTCGTCGTCAACGATGTGGGTGCTCGCCCCGGCGATCGTTTCCTGGCCCCGGCCGAGGTGGGCCAGCTGCGAAACGAGATTGGCCATGGATCCGCTGGCGACGAAGAGGGCAGCCTCCTTGCCGAGTAACTCGGCGGCGCGCTGCTGGAGGGCGTTGACCGTCGGGTCGTCGCCGAACACGTCGTCGCCAAGCTCGGCTTCGTACATGGCCCTGCGCATGGCCGGCGTGGGGTGCGTGACGGTGTCGCTGCGCAGGTCGACGATGCCGTCGGCGTGGGGCGCCTGGCGCGAATCGATAGTCATGGCGTCGAGTATAGGTCGGCCGCTTCACCGGCGGCTTTGGCGGCCGCGCTCTGGGCCGCGCCCTTCGGCCGCGCTCTTTGGCCGCGTGCGGACGGGTGCCGCTCACAGCCGGACACCAATCCCGGCACCTGCTATTCTTCGCCCTCGGCGTGGGCTCGTGGTGTAGCGGCCTAACATGCCAGCCTGTCACGCTGGAGATCGCCGGTTCGAATCCGGTCGAGCCCGCCACTCTTTTCGCGCATCTCCTAGCCCCGTCCCCGCCCGGACGGGGCTCTTCCTTGTCAGTGTCGCGGTTCGTGCCGCACAATCAGGCCCGGAAGGTGCCGAGGACCGGCACCGCGTCAGCTGGGAGGCGAGCGGATGAGCGGCCGCGTGATCGTGGTCGGCTCGGTCAATATCGACCTTGTTGCGCGCGTCCCGCACCTGCCGCACCCGGGCGAGACCGTGACGGGCGGCAGCTACGAACGCCACCATGGCGGCAAGGGCGGTAATCAGGCCGTTGCTGCCGCACGGCTGCGCCGACCGACCCTGTTCATTGGTGCGGCGGGTGATGACCCTTTCGAGGCCGAAGCGCGCCGAGCTCTATCGTCCGAACGCGTGGACGTCTCGATGTTGGCCTCTTTGCCCGGCCACGCGACTGGGATCGCCCTGATCCTGGTCGATGCCACCGGCGAAAACGAGATCGCCGTCGTGCCCGGTGCGAACGGCGCTATCGAGATCGGCTACGTCCGAGACTGCCTGGCTCGGCTCGGCCCCCTCGTCGGTGACGTCATGCTCGTCTGCAACGAGGTGCCGCTCCACATCGTCCGTGAGGCTCTCACGTGCGGCCACGCCGCCGGCGCGACCACGATCCTCAATCCCGCCCCGGCGATCGGGATCGACCGCTCGATCTTTGGGCTGGCAGACATCATCACGCCCAACCGCAACGAACTGGCGACGCTCCTCCAGACGGAAGCTGGCCGAACCGGCCGACGAGTAGACGTCAGCGTCGAGACGTCCGTTCGGGCGCGGACTCTCCTCGAGCCCGGACCTGGGGGGCCGGGCGTGAGAAAAGCCGTCATCGTGACTCTGGGCGCGGCCGGAGTGGTGGTTCTCGAGCGCGTGGGCTCCGGTTTCGCCGCCTCGGCCGCTCGGCAGGAACTCGTGGACGTTGCACTCGCCGCTGCGGCCGCCGCCAATGCGCCGCGTCCGCCAGAGCCCCAAGCCACGGCCGCTGTCCAGGGTTTCGCCGTCCGGGGTGCCGCTGCCCCAGGTTCGGCCGTCGCGGGTGCCGCTGCCCCAGCTCCAACTCCCGCCCCGGCTGCCGCGGCCGTCGACGGCGCCCCAGCCGACGCCGTTCGTGTCGGCGACCACCGCATGTGGGAAGTTCCGGCCGACGAGGTCGCCACGATCGATTCCACCGGCGCTGGTGATGCCTTCTGCGGGGCTCTGGCTGCGGCTCTGGCCGAGGGTCGGCCACTGGCGGAGGCGGTCAAGCGGGCCGTGGCCGGCAGCGCGCTGGCCACGACGCACGTCGGAGCGCGAGAGGGAATGCCCACGGCCGCGGAACTGGACGAGTTCCTGGCGGGTCGCTAGCAGCGCGCCTGGGGTGCATTTGCGGCGCGTCCGGTGTCATTTGCGGCGCGCCCGCTTGTGCTCAGGCGGCCCGGCGCAGCTTCGCCGCCAGCCCCGTGCGCGGACCGAGCGTCATGGCCGCCACGAACAGGGCCGTTTCCACAAGCACGATCGTTGCCCCGGACGCTGCGTCGGCCCACAGGCTCACGTACAGCCCAACCACGGCCGATGCGACGCCCACGAGGATCGCCAGGCCCATCATCCGGCCGAAACGGACAGTCAGCAGTTGGGCCGTTGCCGCGGGCGTGACCAGCATCGCCACCACCAGGATTATGCCCACGGCCTTGAGCGATACCACGATCGTGAGTGCCACCACGGCCAGGAAGACGTACTCCAGCAGCTCCACCGGCAGGCCGGAAGCCGCCGCCCCGAGCGGGTCGAAGGTGGCGTACAGCAGCTCTTTCCAGAGCACGACAATGACGGCCAGGACGAGCAGCCCCAGGACGACGAGCCCCACAAGATCATCGAAGGAAATCAGCAGGACGTTGCCAAAGAGCAGGCCCATGAGATCGGCCACGAATCCGTGGATTGTGCTGTACATGAATATGCCCAGCGCGAACGTGCCGGCAAAGACAACTCCCACTGTCGTGTCCAACCGGAGCTGGGTGCGGCGACTAACGAAACCGATGGACAGGGCCGTGCCCACGGCGGCCACCGCGGCTCCGAGGAAATAGGGCGTCCCGAGCAGGAAGGAGGCAACAATGCCTGGGAAGGCAGCGTGGCTGACGGCGTCGCCGATGAAGGCCAGGCCCTTGAGCACGACGTAGGTTCCGACGACTGCGCAGACGGTGCCCACCAGGATCGCCGCCACCAGGGCCCGCAGGAAGAAGGCTCGACCCAACGGGTCGAGGAGGATGTGGCCAAGCTGGCCGATCGGGTCCATCAGTCGTTTCCTCCCCGATGCTTGCCGGCGGGCTCACTCTCGGCGTGGAAATGGCGCTCGCCAGCGGCCGGCTCGTCGTGGTGATGGGCGTCGTCCATCAGGTACGTCTGACCGCCGACCACGAGCAGGTGGCCGCCGTAGATCTTGGCCAGCACCTCCGGATCCAGGATGAGCGATGCCGGGCCCTGAGCCACGACCGTCCGGTTCACGCCGGCAACGCGCTGGAAGCGCTGAGCCGCGCAGGCCAGATCATGGGTCGTGGCTACGACCGTCCGGCCTCGCTTAGCCTGGTCCTCCAGGATGTCCATCAAGTCTTCCTGGGTCGTGGCGTCCACGCCGGTCACGGGTTCATCGAGCAGGAAAAGATCCGGCTCCGCGGCCAGGGCCCGGGCCAGGAAGACGCGGCGCCGCTGCCCGCCGGAGAGCGAGCCGATCTGGGTCCGGCGATGGTCGGCCATGCCAACTTGCTCGAGAGCGTCCGCCACGGCCAGCCGATCCACGGCCCCCGGCCGTTTGATCCAGCCGAGGCTCGGGTAGCGGCCCATCGTGACGACGTCTTCAACGGTGACCGGGAACTGCCAGTCCACCATTTCGGCTTGGGGAACGTATGCGATGCGATGTGCGGCGCGACCGGGCGGCTCGCCCAAAACCTCGACGCTGCCACTCCAGGGTCGCAGGAGTCCGGCCACCACCTTGAGGAGGGTGCTCTTGCCGGCGCCGTTGGGCCCAACGACCGCCAGCAGGGAGCCGGCAGGCACCGCAAGGTGAACGTCTTCGAGGGCCGCCTTCGTGCCGTAGCCGGCCGAGACGTCTTCCAGTCGGATGTCGATCCGTTCGTCCGTCATCGGAGCGCCTCCGCGATATGGGCAACGTCCCAGCGGACGAGGCCTTCGTACGTGTCGGTTGGTGAATCGCCGAGAGTGTCCGTGTAGAGATCGCTGACCACCCTCGCTCCCGCCTCCGAGGCGATCGTTCGGGCCAGCTCCGGGTTGAATTGAGCCTCGCTGAAGATGGCTCGCACGCCGTTCGAGCGGATCGAGTCGATCAGTCTCTGGACTTCTTGAACGCTTGGGTCCTGTCCCGGCGCCGCCACCACATTGCCGACCACGATAAGACCGTAGGCGCGGCTGAAGTAGGGCAGGGCGTCGTGGTAGGAGACTATCCGGCGGTTGGCGGCGGGCAAGGCGGCGAGCTGGCCTTTGGCCCAAACATCGAGTTGGTCCAGCCGGGCCCGGTAGGCGTCGTGCCCGGCTCGATAGGCCGCGGCGTTGGCCGGGTCTGCTGTGGCGAGGTCGGCCTCGATGCGGTCCACGTACTTTTCGGCATAGGCCACGTCGAGCCACAGATGGGGGTTGGTCTGGCCATTCTCGACTATGTAATCGACTCCCGGGAGGTTCTCACCGAGGCGCACGATCGGCCCGTCGGTGCCTACATCGGCGGCCAGTTGCGTCAGCCAGTCGTCCAAACCCAGGCCGTTGCCGAACACCAACCGAGCGCTGGAGAGCGCCCATGCCTCCGACGGGCGGGGATCGAAGGTGTGGACCTCGCCGCCCTTGGGCACCAGGCTCAGCACCGAAACGTGCTCACCGCCGACCTGCCGCACCATGTCCGCCAGGAAGGTCGTGGTCGTGACGACGTTCAGCGCGCCCGGCATGGGCGTTGGTCCGGCGTAAGTGTCCGGTGTCCGAGCGCAGCCGCTCGCCGCCGTCATCGCGGCCGCGACCAGGGCCACAGCGAGCAGCCGCCGTGGCGCCGCTAGCCGCAGCCGTGGCGCCGCTGGCCACCGCATCACGGGTCTGTTCGCCCCGCTCACCCGTCAGCCGCCGCGACCGCGCAGCGCGGGCACATCCCGAACAACTCCAGGCGGTGGGCCTCGATCTGATATCCGGTGCGCTGGCCGATCCGCTCGATGAGGGCCGCCAGCTCTCCGTCGGCGACGTCCTCGCTCCGCCCGCAATTCGAGCAGATGAGGTGGTGATGATGCAGGTCGGGGTCGCACAACACATAGGCGTGTGATCCGCTTGGCAGGTCGAGCCGCTCGACGATGCGCAGGGTGGTGAGTAGGTCCAGTGCGCGGAAAACGGTGGCTCGGCCGATGCTGACCCGCTCTCGCCGGCTGCGCTCCAGCAGATCGGCCGCGGTGAAGTGGCCGTCGGTGGAGGCAACGAGTTGGGCCACGAGCCGTCGGTTGGGCGTGGCCTGGTAGCCTGCGCGTTCGAGCGCTCGGATGATCCGGTCGGTTTGATCGGCGCTGATACTCGGTCTCAATACCATGGCCACGATGATACCGAGTCTCATTCGGCGCAGTCAAGTAGGATATGCGGACGGTTCACACGACGGGCGCTTGCCGGTGATACTGGGCAAATGTTGTCCCGCACCGGCGTCAGACGAAGGCAGGAGTAATGGCAGACGCAACCAAGGCCTCGGCGCCGTCCCGGCCGTCACCCTGGCGACGGATACGGGGCATCCACCCGGCCTTCGTCTTGGCCGCGCTGGACCTGATCGGCCTCGGGATTGCCTCGTACCTGTCGGTCGTGGAACTCAACGGCAAGCCGCCCGTCTGCACCTTCGGCGGGTTCCACATCGGCAACTGCGAAGATGTGGCGAAGAGCGTCTACACGCGTCCGTTCGTCGGCATCCCTGTGGCCGTCTACGGAGTGATCCTCTCGATCACACTCTTCACGCTCGCCATCATGTGGTGGCGTACTGGCAACTACAAGCTGCTCCTGGCACATTACGCGTTGTCTCTGGTCGGAGTACTTTTTGAGGGCTGGTTCCAGTTCGCGCAGATCTTCCTCATCGGAGCGGTCTGCATCTGGTGTGAGGCCTACGGCCTATCGCTGGTCCTCCGATTCGCAGTCGCCCTTTGGGTCTTCCTGCGAACGCCCAAACCTGATCGGGTCGCTCTCGACGAGCCAGCCTGACGGGACCATAAATTCCACACGAGGGAACGAGGCATGACAAACAACCGCCCGGCCGGGCGCCCCTCCTCCGGGAACAGCGCCCCGCCTACGAGCCGCCGTTCGGCGCGCCAGCAGCGCCTTGCCAATCGCGAGGCCAATCGGAATCTGAGCCGGGCCGCCACGCGCGGTTCGAGCGGATCAAATACGTCGCTCCTTCTGTACACGGTCGTGGCGATCGCCATCGCTGCCATCGTGGTCGTGGGGGCCCTCTTGCTGACCAATAAGCCCGCGTCGAATCACACCTTCGGCAGCCCGAACGCCCCAGTCGGCAACGCCGTGACACTGGCTTCGATCCCGGCCAGCGGTCGAACGCTTGGCAACGCCGATGCCAAACATACGATCGGTATCTATGAAGACTTCCAATGCCCCAACTGCCGGACTTTCACGGAGGAGGACGAGTCCCAGGTCGTGACGAACTACGTCCAAACCGGAAAGGCCAAGATCGTCTACTACGACCTGATTGTCATTGACGCCAATATTGGTGGGACCGAGTCGCTCGACGCAGCCAACGCCGCCCGCTGTGCCGCCGATCAGGGCAAGTTCTGGACTTACCACGACTGGCTCTTCAACAATCAGTACGGCGAAGGTTCGGGGGCCTTCACAAAGGACCGCCTCAAGACCATGGGCCAGATGGTTGCCATTCAGGACCTGACTAAGTTCAACTCCTGCGTCGACGGCGGAACGTACAACGCCGACGTCAAAACCGAGTCCAGCTCGTCGGGCTCCAACAGCACACCGACGATCAAGATCGACGGCGGGGCGCCACTCGGCGGATACGACTACGCGACCGTATCGGCCGCGCTAGACAAGGTCCTCGGCGCCTCGCCGAGTCCGTCGATTTCCGTCGCCCCGGCCGCCTCGCCGAGCGTCAAGCCTTCCTGAGGTTCGGTTCCGGCCGGAGCTACGCCTAGACACATCGACGGCGCCCGAGAGGGCGCCGTCGCACTGGCTGGCGGGCGACCACGAGTGCCTACTCGCGCGCGATCGTCTCGGTGGCGTCGAGCTGTCGCCGCAACTCAGCCGCATCCTTCCAGTCGTCGTTTGCGCCGGCCTCCAGCCGTTTGGTCTCGCGCGCGGTCCAGTCGGCCAGCAAGCGATTCGCCTCGCTCAGGGTGTGGGCCCGGGCCAGCCGTTCGCGTACGTACTGGATGAAGGCGCAGTAGAGAGTCCGTGGGGCTGCCTTCGCCACCATGGCCTCGGTGCCGGGAACGAAGTCGATCGGTACCTTGAGCCGGGCGAAGAACGAGCCGACCTCGGCCGCGAGCGGATCGGAACTCTGGCTGTGCCCGGCCCAGCGCATGATCGGCGCGTTTGAGTTGAAGTCGATCAGAACCGTGGAGTCGGCCGTCATCTGGGCGCGCATCGTGCCGCCAAAGCTCAGGAACTCGTTCTTGACGCCGAGCCTGTCGGTCAGGCTAATTCGCCCCCAGGAGAAGTCGTTGACCAGCGGCAGCCGCGTCTCCCGATCCATCTTGGCTGCCCGCCCGCGGGCGCCTTCCGTGATCCAGTAGTCGATCGTCTCCGGGTCGAAATGCTGCAACGTGGGTTGGGTTCGGAGCGCGACAACCACGTGACTGGCCTCGTCGCCGCGCGTGTGATCGGATTCTATCAGGGCGAAACCCAGGGTGGTGAGAATGCGGCCGACTTGCTCGAGCCAGCGGCCGTCGTCGGTTGCGGGGGACTGCCGTTCCATCGTCATGAGGGTCACCATAGCTTGCCGGAAGCCCGCCGTCTCGGGCTGGGCGCACGCCGTCGAGCCGCTCGGCCGAACGGGCTTCTACTGCGCCTGGGTGG
>JAYVMQ010000288.1:0-5487 GCA_043758855.1 Chloroflexota bacterium | reverse complement strand
GAGAACAGCGCCGAGGCGAAGGCCCTTCTTCAATCTATCCTTGCCCGCGTTCGCGCCGGGCTGGGAGTAGAGCCCGATTTCCACCTGCGTCTCGTCATGGCCCTCGCGACCACCGAGTCTCGCGAAGGCAACCACACCACGGCCCTCGCCTATTTAGCCGAGGTCCGAGCCCTGGCAGGCGGATTCGATGATCGGCGCCGGGCCATCTATCTGCAGGATCTTGCTCATAGTTACCGTGAGACGGGCGACTTCGAGGCGGCCGTCCGAAGCGGCATTGCCAGCTTGGAGCTTTTCCGCAAGGTCGAAGCGGAACGGGAGACTGCAGCTCTTGAGAACGACCTGGCCCTCTCCTACACGGCCCTTGGCAACACCGTCCGTGCGCAGGAAATGATCGGCTCCGCACGGACGACGCTGGAGCGCCTCCACGATGACTGGGGGCTAGCCCACGTTCTTGACACGCAGGCCCAGATCGCCCTGGCCAGGGGCGCGGCAGACGAGGCCGCAACTGTTGCCGCTGCGGCCATCGAACACGCCGAGCGGACCCGCAATAGCAAGGCTATGGTGAACTCCCTGCTGACCCTGGGCCACGCCCAGACCAGTCTGGGCGACTCGGACGCCGCTCTCGCTGCCTACGAACGCGCCGGCACGATGGCCCGCGAGCTGGGCAGCCCGGCCCTCGTTCGCAAAGCCTTGCGCGAGTGGGCCGATGCCCTCGCAAGAGACGGCAAGCATGAACAAGCTTTCGCCGTCATGCGGGACGCGCTCGCCGACTCCTAACGCCCCGTCGCGACTAGGTAAGGTGTTCTATTGGCGAGTGGGGTATACTGCGCGTTGACCACTGAGGAGGTGGCTCGCAAATGACTCTGAACTCAACGCCAATGTCCACGCCCGGTGTCCGCCGCCTGGGACCGGTGTCATGGTGCCACGACGGCCACGAGAGCCTCTCGGTCACCGCTGGCGCCGACGTTCCTTGGTTCGACGACACGATGATCCGCGGCGCATTGGTTCGCGGAGCGCTCGCTTGCCAGAGCATCGCCTTCTTGGGCAGAGTTCTGAACCGCGAATTGTGGACCCTCGGCTACGTTGCCCGTCTGGAGCCCGACCTGAGCGACCACTCCAGGCTGCTCGTCAGGATAGCCAGCGGCCGCTGAACCAAGGCGTCGGTCCGCGGCGCCTTGGGGGGAGCCGCGGCCCGACGCCCGGTCGCACCCGACGCCCGGCGTCGAAACCGCGAATGGGCCACCCTGAGGCAGTGCCGCATCTGCCTTTAGGCTCCGACAGCAATCCGCACGACCCGGGCACAGACGTGGCAGGAGAACGAGCCGCGACCGTACAGCACGCCGCGTGTGTGCCGCTCACGACGCGAGCCGGGACCACGATCCGGATCGGTACAGCCTCCTGGACCGACCCGACCATGACGGCTCCAGGTGTTTTCTACCCACGCGGCGCGGACAGCGCCGAGGAACGGCTCGCTCACTACGCCGCCACCTTCCCGATCGTTGAGGTGGATGCCACGTACTACGCCCTACCATCGGCGAGGGTGGCTGCGGCCTGGGTGGAACGAACGCCACCGGACTTCATCTTCGATGTCAAGGCGCATGCCCTGATGACGGGGCAGCCAACCGAGACGAAGCGTCTGCCGAAGGACCTGCGGTCCGCCCTGCCCGAGAACCTCGCGACCAAACCGCGCCTCTACGCCCGGGACCTGCCGGCCGAGCTGCGCGACGAGGTGTGGTGTCTCTTCCTGGCGGGACTGGAGCCACTCCGAGCGGGCGGCCAACTCGGGTCAGTGTTGCTGCAGTTCCCGAGGTGGTTCTTCCCCACGAGCCAGAGCCGCGACGTGATCCTGGAGGCGCAGGAGCGGCTCGGCGGCGTTCGCTCCGGGGTGGAGTTCCGGAGCGAGACCTGGTTCAACGAGAAGAACCGCGAGCGCACGCTCCGCTTCCTCACTGACAATTCGATCCCCTTCGTGATGGTTGACGGGCCACAGGGAATGCGCAGCAGCATGCCACCCATCGTGGCCGTGACCTCGCCAGATCTGGCCGTCATCCGGTTCCACGGCCGTCGAGTCGAAACGTGGGAAGCCAGCGGCATTCCAGTCGGCGAGAGATTCCGCTACCTCTACAGCGAGGCAGAGATGAGGGAATGGGTGCCCCGCATACGTGAGGCCGCCGAAGAAGCTCGCGAGTTGCACATCTTGATGAACAACTGCTACGCCAACTACGGGTCCACGAACGCCCGAGAGTTGGCCTCGATGCTGACGGCCGAGTTAGGGACCCGGCCGGCGGCGCCGACCAGCGAGCCGAAGCCAGTCCTGGGGCCCGAGTCGACGCGGGAGTCGGCTTCGGATGACGCTGGGCGAAACTGAGCTTCGGGCCCGACCACTGCCAAGACGTGGCAAACGGCCCGGGGAGGGGGCCCGAGCCGTTTGCGAAGGAGCGCGCCGTCACTCGCGTCCTGGGTGTATTGGATGAATCCTAGGCCGCAGTCGGAGGCCCGTCGTCCCAGCGCGAATCCGTTCCGTCACGCGAACCGACGGACGCGGGCGAGCCACGCGGGTCGCGTAACGGTGCGCGGGACGACGTGGCCGAGTCGTCTCCGCGGTCTATTCCCGCAGTAGGATGCTCTCCAACTAAGCCGCTTTCGCAGGGAGCGAAATGCCCGATCTAGTCAATGCCGAGGGCCGCCTGGCGGGCATGGAGAGGTTCCACTCCAAACCTTTGAAGAGCTGACGATCGCAGGCGCCGCGCGAGCGACGAGCGCCTGACCCCACCAACCTGGATCTGCTCTGGAGCTACCAATGGACGACAGGACTGGACGAGACGAGCGAAGCTACTTGTCGTCGACAGCTCACCCTGGCGAGATGGCAGACGACGACCCGCCGCAGAAAGCCGTCCACCCCTCCCGCACTCCGCCTTCGGACTTCGGCCAGGGTAGTGTCGAGACCCCCTATCGCAGCCGTCTCGCCGACGAGGAGATGGTCCAGCGGGTCGGTGGGCGACGCAGGGTACGGCCCGAGTTGGTGCTCACGATCGCAGGATTGGTCTTCGTGGTGGCTGCTCTTCTCAAGCCGTGGCAAAACCCCCTATTTACCCGCCAGCCGTCGCCCATCGCTGAGGGATCGCCCACGGTGGCGATCGCAGTCGCGCCGTCGCCGCACCAGAACACAGACGCCGCCAACGTCGCCGTGGTCAAGTTCGGCGTCCCCGACAACCTCGTCCAGCGCTGGTCCGCGGTCGACTGGAGAGAGCTGCGAACCACCGACCCTCACTCCAGCTGGGGCTTTGCGGCGGCAACCATGCCAAGCGTCGGCGAGGGACCGGTCATCATCGCGGGACCGGCCGGCCCCGGGACGATACTGCCAATGACCAGCTGGGTCGCTGCCGGTTCGCCGCCATCCAACACGACATTGCCGGTGGTCGTCGGCCAGAACGTCTACGCCATCGCGGTCACCTGGCCCGACAACCTCATGGTGACCGGCGTCACGTTCCAGTTCACGGGCGGTTCGGGCCGCGAGCCCTACCTTCCGCCACCGGGCTTCCCGCCGTTCACCCAGGTGAGCCCGCTCCCGGCCGATAGGGTCGCCTCGCCGGCGGCCGCAGCCGGGACTGATCGTCCGGCGGTGTCAGCCGTCCCCGCGAGCCACCAGGCCATCAGGTCGGGCCAGTTCTGGATTCCCCCGGCAGAAGAGTCTGGAAACGCACTTTCGAGCTCGGTCATCCCCACGGCGTGGAAATCACTCCCCTGGCCGTGGCCGGCCGGCACCTATCGGGTCACGATCACGTCTCAGACCGAACCCGTAACGATCGTGCTCCAACTGCAACAGAGCGTTTGAATGAAGATGCTCCATTCCGCAGGCCCGCCCCCTGCCGGCCCGGGGCCGGTACCGCGGCCGGGCCAGCGCGATGATGAGGTCGAGCCCGTCGTACGGAGGCGCCGCGTCAGGCCTGAGTTCGTGGGTGATGGGCTCATGCTGGAGCGCGGCGCCTGACGAATCGAAACGCCCGACGGTTAAAGCGAGCGAAGCTCGCTCAACGCCGGGCGTCCCAGTTGTGGCCGAAGAGAAGTTACTTGTCGCGCTCGGCCGCGCCGAGGAGGGCGGCCTGGGCGGCCGCGAGGCGCGCCACAGGAACCCGGAAGGGCGAGCAGGACACATAGTTGAGACCGATGTCGTGGCAGAAGCCGATGGACATCGGGTCGCCGCCGTGCTCGCCGCAGATACCTACCTTGAGGTCGGGGCGGGTCTTGCGGCCAAGTTCCACGGCCATCTTCATTTCCTGGACTATGACCGGGTCGAGTGACTGGAAGGGATTGTAGGGGAGGATCTTGTCCTCGACGTACTTGAGGAGGAACCCGCCCTCAGCGTCGTCGCGGCTGTAGCCGAACGTCATCTGGGTCAGGTCGTTGGTGCCGAAGCTGAAGAACTGAGCGTACTTGGCGATCTCGTCCGCGACCCAGCAGGCCCGTGGGATCTCGATCATGGTGCCGAACTTGTAGTCGATCTTGACGCCGGCAGCCTTGACCACGGCGGCGGCCTCGGCCTCGAGCAGGGTCTGCGTGGCGATGAGCTCGTTCACGTGGCCGACGAGCGGGATCATGATCTCCGGTCGCGGATCCTTCTTGGCCTTCTTCACGGCGACGGCCGCGTTGAGGATGGCCCGGGTCTGGATCTTGACGAAGTCCGGGATCATCAGGCCCAGGCGGCAGCCGCGCAGGCCAAGCATCGGGTTCTGCTCGTGCATCGACTTGATAGTCGCGAGGAGTGCCTTGTCCTTGGCCGTGGCCGCCTCACCGGCCTTGGTGACCTTGACGAGCTGGTCCTCGAGGTTCGGGAGGAACTCGTGGAGGGGCGGGTCGATCAGCCGAATGACGACCGGCAGGCCGCTCATGGCCGTGAGGATGCCCTCGAAGTCGCCCTGCTGGAGAACTTCGAGCTTGGCCATCGCGGCATCAAACTGCTTGACGGCGCCCTTCTCCTCGGTGGTGAGGGCCTGGCCGGCAGCGATTTTGCCCTTGGCGCGGGTAGCAACGTTGGCCACGAGGATCGCGCTGCGCACGATCTCGAGGCGCGGGCCCTCGCGGAACATGTGCTCGGTGCGGCACAGGCCGATGCCCTGGGCGCCGTACGAGCGGGCCTGAGCGGCCTCTTCCGGCTTGTCGGCGTTGGTCCAGATCATCAGCTTGCGGACCTTGTCGGCCCAGCCTAGGACTATCTGAAGGTCCTTCTGATCCTCGTATCGAGCGCTGACCGTCGGCAGAGCGCCGGCGAAGACCTCGCCGGTCGAGCCATCGAGGCTGACCCAGTCGCCTTCCTTGACCGTGATGCCGTTGGCGTGGGCGGACTTGGTGGCGTAGTTGACTTCCAGCTCGGCGCAGCCGGCGACGCACGGCTTGCCTATCTGGCGGGCGACGACCGCGGCGTGTGAGGTCGCGCCGCCCTTGGCGGTCAGGATGCCCTGAGCGACGGCCATGCCGTGGAAGTCGTCC
>JAYVMQ010000287.1:0-5133 GCA_043758855.1 Chloroflexota bacterium | reverse complement strand
TGTGTTCGGGCCGAAGCACTTCCGCAACGAGATCGCGTGGTGCTACTGGGGTCCGGGCGCGCCCCGGCAGCGTCAGTTCAGCCGGAAGCACGACGTCATCCTCTGGTACTCCAAGGGGTCCACGTGGACATGGAACCCGGACGCCGTGAGAACGCCGCACGCGTCCAAGACGATTGAGAACTACAAGGCTGGGCTCGTCGGTTCGGGCTTCGCGTCGGGCGATGTTGACGCGGTCAGAACGTTGTCAGAGGGCGGTAAAATCCCCGAGGACTGGTGGCCCATCGCCATCGCGCCCCGCGGCAAGGAGTACCTCGGCTACCCCACACAGAAACCGATCAAGCTGCTCGACCGGATCATCCGAGCCGCATCCAACCCTGGCGACCTCGTGCTCGACCCGTTCTGCGGATGCGGCACGACCATCGATGCGGCGGAGGCACTCGGTCGCCGGTGGGTCGGCATCGACATCACCCATCTAGCGGTTGGCCTCATCAAGCATCGCCTCGTAGACCGCTACGGGCCGGACATCGCGAAGACCTACGTGACCGTGGGTGAGCCGACGGCCGTGGACGACGCTCGTGTGCTCGCTCGGGAAGATCCGTTCCAGTTCCAGGCATGGGCACTCGGTTTGGTCGGCGCTCGACAGCCCGGTAGCGACAAGAAAGGCGGCGACAAGGGAATCGACGGAGTCCTGTACTTTCACGACGGGACGGACGCGCCCACACGCCGCATCGTGTTCAGCGTAAAGGCCGGGAAGCTCGTCCCCGCCTTTGTCCGCGACCTGCGCGGCGTCATTGAGCGGGAAGCGGCGGAGATCGGTGTCCTCCTATCGTTCGAGGAGCCGTCGCCGGGGATGCGGGCCGAGGCCGCCGAGGCGGGGTTCTACGAGTCGCCGTGGGGACGACACCCACGTATCCAGTTGCGGACCGTCGGCGAACTCCTTGTCGGAAAGGGCGTCGACTACCCGCACGTGACGGGCGCGAACGTTACGTATCGGCGCGCGCAGCGGGCGCGACCGGACCAGCCCGAGAGCCTGGAGCTGTTCGCGTCCGACGCCCGCGCAGCCGAGACGCCGGAAAGCTACGGCTCAGACTGAGCCCTACCCACGGAGGGCGGGCTGTACCGAAACGAGGTCCTTCTGACCCGGTCAGGTGGGAACTCCCAGCGTCGAGGCAAGACCGTCCGCGATCGCCGCGGGACGACTCATGCCCAGTCCGCTACAACGCGGGCGAGGCGGACGGATCCACTCGCGGCGGACTCCACGGCGCGCAGGTGGTAACGTCGCCGGTCCCCGACCTCGTGCCAAGACGCGAGGGCGCAGATCACGAACTCATCGCCTCCGACCAACTCTCCGAGAGCCTTCTCGTCGGGGTAGGAGAAGCTCGGATTCCGGACCACGAGACCGCTCACCCAGGTTGGATCGTCGGCATCGAGAACGAGATCGGCGGCCTCCAACGGCACATCGCCTGACCTGAACTGCTTGAGTTGGACTGCGTGGCGATCCGTGAGCGGCCGGAAGAACGCGTGATCGTCAAGATCGAACGCCTCGGCCAGCATCCGCATAGGCGTCATCTCGGTCGGGATACCGGCGAGTTGCGCCGACAGGTGCGCGCCGCCGAAGATGCGTCGGCTGCCTGTAAGGACTCGAAGTGTGAGGGTGTACCAGCCGCCGGGGCAGGTATCGAAGTAGTCGGCTCGCTCCTCACTGTGCCACCCATGCTCGCCCGCCAGACGGGCTTTCTGCCGGACGATGGCGTCGACGAAGCCTGCGGCTCCCCAGCCGTACCAGGCCGTCCGTCCTGGCTGTTCGATACGGAAGCGACCCTCGCCGGTGAGCCAGCCGTGCGAGTACAGGATCTCGAATCCAGTGGCCAGCTGATCGGACGTATCGAGTGGCAGCTGTAAGTCGAAGGCGACGCCTACGCCAAGCGCTACGGTCCAGTCGATGTCGGGTAGCTCCCCGACGAAGAGAATGGGCTCGACTCCTGCCCGGCCGGCGATCCACGGCTGCTGTTGGGCAGGGCGGGCGTTCGGCTCCGGCCATGCGGAGCGACGCGGTTGCCAGTCGGTAGGCCAGAGTGGGTCTCTACCAGCAAACAGCACCCGGGCGTGGACCCTGAGCGCCCACATCTTGTGCCGGAGCAGCGGACGCAGGGCCAGGTCCTCGCATAGTGCCTCGACCTCGTCCTGCTGGACCAGCAAGATCGGTCGGTCGCGATTCATTTCCACCAGCTCGATCGCCCCGCTCGTGAATCCCGACATGGAGACGAGGACACCCACGACGCGCGGAGAGGTTCGTGCCAGACGATCCCTGAGCGCATCGATATCGCTGACGTCGACCGGCGCCCTCTGCCACTTGGCCTCGACGATGAACTCGTCTCGCCCGGACGCGAAAACGTCAGCATCCCGGGGAGAGGCGACCTGCGATCCGACGACCACCCGCAGGCGTGCCCGTTCGAACAGCCGACCAATCAGCTTCTCGAACATCTTGCCGCGACGCTGGGGGTTTGCGACAATCTTTAGCCGGTCCAGCTCGCGAGCAGTGGCCTCAGTCGGTTCCATGTGTTCTCATTCTGACAGGCTTGAGATCCTCTCAGCGGGGCCGGTTAGCTCCTGCCGCCGGTGTCGGCTGGCGGACGCCGGGTCACTGGCCTCGGTTGCCCACGCGAGCTTCCGAGCTCTCGACGCAGGTGGTCTCGCTCGCGCCCCCACGCGTACCAGGCATCCGCGTCCGTTTTGGTGGCAGGCTGCGGATCCGGCACAGGATGCTGACGTGCGAAGAAGTAGCGCAGCTCACCGTCCAGGCCGTGACGCATGAAGACCTTGCGAGGGCTCCCGGCTGCACGGTAAGCCTCGCTGACGATGCGGCTCCGCTCGCGAGACAGGTCGTAGTAGGGACCCGAGCGTTGCCGCATCTGTATGTACGCTGCCGTCATCCGCCGGACGGCGGCGTCCATGTGCTCCCGGAAGTGCCGCTGTCGCTCCTCTTCCTCGGGAGACAACGGTGCGTACTCGCACCGCAGACTTCGCAATCGGTGGGGTCGTCGGTGTCAAAGAGGCGGACGCCCCATCCGCAGTTCGGGTTGGCGCAGGCCGTCAGCGGGCGCCCACATGCGGCGCAGTCGAAACGGGCACCATCCCCGGGAGTGGCTCCACACACGGCGCAGCGGTAGTCGTTCGACGTCACCGATGCGAAGCGTACTGCGCTTCCGGTGGCCTTGGACGAAGGCGGCGTGGGTCCGTGCGCCTCTGGGCCGGACGGTCCCGCACGTTCGACGTTGGCTGACCGGTCAGCCTTCATGGCGAGGTCCTTGCCTGACGGGCCTTCCTCTTGGACGGCCCGTCACCGCGCACAACGGGCTTACGCACCTTTCAGCGGCCCATGGAGATGATGCCAGTCGCCGTGTCTGCGCGCGTTTCTAAACTCACGAAACGGAGTCAGGTCCCCATGCTGTCCTGGCGCAAAGCAGCCTCGACATCCCAGCGCTTCGCCATCAGCTCGTTCTCTTCTGCAAGACCGCGCAAGATTTGTGCAGCCCGCGACCAGCGAAATGCGAGTGTCGCGGCGTCGGCCGCGTAGCGTCGCGCCAGCTCCCTCTCCTGGTCCCCGCCTTCGATCGCGCCGCGCATGGTGACGCCGCGCATATTGGATCGTTCGATTCGCAGTCCCAGATCGAGATCGTCGCTGCCGACCTCCTCGACGATCCGGCGAACAGCCTCGTGCGGCCATATGCCGTCAGCCCCTACAGGGACGTGGCAGAGGATGTGGCCAATTCGCTGGTCCCCGATCTCACGACGATCAGCCTCCCCCAGTAACCGCCTGGCCTCAAAGACCCAAGTCCGCAGGACCTCCTCGTCGGTGACCCCATCCGTAACTCCGGGCGCTCGGTGCCACGACAACAACAACTGAAAGGCGCGCTCCGCGATCCGGACCGCAGCCGTGTCCGCCTGTGCCGGCCGTTCGTGAGCCGCACGGAATGAGGCAGAGACGATCTCGACAAAGAAGGCCGGGTTGGTCGCTAGTTCACGGAACAAGCTCAACTCTGTTGTGCCCTGTTCGTCTTCTAGCAACGGCAGGAATAGCCATTCCAGCCGCGCAACCGCGGAGGGGTCGAGGCCCGAAGCGCGCAGCCGCGGAAGGAGCAGCCCCAGGTAGTGGCGGAACATGACTTGGTCGTTCGACGACGCCGGTGGCTCAAGCTGCGATGCGGCGAGCAGAGCGCGATTGGCTAGGTCGGCGTCGAACTCCGGGACGTCATTGAGGCGTTGACCCAGGACGTCCACG
Source organism: Chloroflexota bacterium (assembly GCA_043758855.1). Classification (GTDB taxonomy): domain Bacteria; phylum Chloroflexota; class Limnocylindria; order Limnocylindrales; family CSP1-4; genus Fen-1039. The sequence goes on along the minus strand of JAYVMQ010000287.1, from coordinate 851 downwards.
GCGACGTATGGCCGGCCGAAGGTGAGCAGCTTCTCCGCTGCACGATTCGCAACTTCCCCGTCCGGATATCCCCAGAATCGCTCCCAGTAGGCTCGCTCAACCTCCAGGCCTAGTCGTTCCGCCAGGGCCCACGCGACCGGATCGCGCGATGCTGCCGAGATCAGCCTCCCTGTGACCGCCGCGGGATGCCTTTGCGCCACCGCAGACAACACGCCCGCAGCCCATTCCCACCCAAGCTTCCAGGTCCTCGCCGCCACGTACCCACCTGCAGCCTGCAGCTCGCGTTCATCCCCGTCGAGCCAGCCCATGGCCTGGTCGGTGGAATCGCGCTCAAGGGCCCCGAGAGCCCAGCCAACCGTCCACGGCTCGTCAGCCTTCGTAGTGAGTTCGGCAACTGCAGCCCAGCCCACCTCGAGAAGCTCCTCGAGCGCCCGGGCTCGGAGCTCTGCAAGTGCGGCGTCGTACCGGAGGTAGTCCGAGCCGATCACGCTGTCGAGACGGGGGTGGCTCGAGAAGAGCCACCGATCGCGGACGATCGGATCGTCCATCGCGAGCCGCGTCAACGAAGCGGCGAGGCGCTCGATCCGTGCAGGTTCGACTGCCCACGCTGCGTCGGCGTAGGCCCGATGTTCGCCCACCGTCTTTCGCAGGGCGTCAACGAGCCGCTCGTGCGCCTCTGGCGCGAGGCTCGCTGGATCGAGTGCGTCAAGGGCCGCGATCAGCTGGTCGTCGAGCGCAGGAGGTATTGCATCGAATGCCTCAACGAGTTCGGCGAGCCTCGTAGGCTCACCGCCTGCGTCCGAGATGAGCCTCGCCGCGACTGAGCTATCAGCCCGTCGGCGCTCTTCGAC
>JAYVMQ010000286.1:0-19399 GCA_043758855.1 Chloroflexota bacterium | reverse complement strand
CCCATGACCACGACGTCGGCGTTCTCGCTCTCGCGCAGGATCGCGTTGCGGACGTTGGCCGCCTCGCGGACTTGCTGCTCAACCTGCCCGTCGGCGTGCTGGCGGATGAAATGGGCGAGCGCCCGCTGAGCCTGGGCCCGAATTCCCTCTGAAGTGTTTTGCGGGATCAAGTGCAGCGCCACCACCTTGCCGTCGTTGCGGCGAGCCAGGGCGTCGGCGAAACGAAGCGCCAGGACCGCATGAGGGCCGCCGCGAATCGGGACGAGGACGCGCTTGATCTCGGCCGGGCCGCGCTGCTTGACCACCGCTATGTCGCACGGCGCGTCACGAACAACCTCGTCGATCGTGGGCGAGAAGACCGTAGCCGGGGCACCGGGCCTGGCCGGTGGCTTGCCGCCCCAACCGAAGACGATGAGATCCGATTCCAGCTCCGTGGCCGCTTCCACCACGCCCTCGGCGGCGCGCCGTCCGATACGGACGATGGGGTGAATCGTGACGCCCTCGGGCGCGAAATCGAGGACCCGCTGGAGTAGCCGTCGGGCCTGTCGAGCGCGTGTGGCGCCCTCACTCAGGGGCGTTCCCTCGGGAACCTCGACGATGCCCAGGACGGTCAGGCTGCCCGTGTGACGGTCCAAGAGCCAGCCTCCGAGACGGACCAGATCCTCGGCGGTCCGGGGGTTGGAGACGGGGATGAGAATCCGGGACGGCAGCGGCGAGCGGGTCACGAGATCGGTACTTCGGGGGCGGTCCCCGGTCCGTCAGGGGCGGCCCCTCCATCCGCGACGGCGTCCCCAGATGCAACCTCGCTGCGCAACTCGGCCTTGCGCCAGCGCTCCACGAGGTACGGCTTCAGCCGTTCGAACTCCCGCGCCTGTCGCTCCACGTGCTCCTCAGCCTGTTCCTCAGAGAGGCGCCGGGCCTCAACGACAAGGCTGCCAACCCGGCCGAAGTAGATGGGCACGAGCGCCGCCACGAGCCGCTCAGTGGGCACGTTGCCAAAGCTGGCCGAAACCAGGAGATCGTAGAAAACTCGCACCCACAGGTCGTCAGGGAAATGGAACGGGGCAACGGCGTCGGACATTTCGTCCGTGGTCGGCATTCTTCCGCCGGACGTGCCCTCGCCGGACTCGCGGCTCAGACCCAACCGACGCGCCGCCGCCTCTGCCAGAGGGCCGGCCTCGGCAGCCAGAGCCAGCACTTGCCGGCAGTTGTCGGGCGAGATCAGCTCTGCCCACGTGTCGGCCAGCGTCAGCGAACCCGAATGGAATTGCGCCAGCAAACGCAGGGTGTTGACCTCCAGCGGTACCGGGTCCACGAACCGCTCGAAGCCGTAGGCCGGCACATCGTGGCTGCCGCTGATCGGTAGCCACCGAGAGGCGTTGTCGCGGGCCATGGTCATCAGCGTGCCCACGACCTGGCGGAACATCGGCCCAAGGTCTGAGCCCGGATCCTTTGGATCGTGGATCTTGGCGCCCAGGCGTGTCTGGCAGACGGCGAACCCGCCCGTCAGGGCCGTCGTCGTCATCCAGATATCGATGCCGAAACGCGAAACGTCGGCCGTCCAGGTCGGCTGCTCGAGGTAGTAGCGGATCAGGTCGCCGCTCACGCCAAAATCCCCGCCGATCGGCTGGCGGATGCGATGCCCGTACAGAGCCCGCGTCACGGGGTAGGTGACGGTGTTGGTGATGGTGCCGTCGTACTTGTGCCGGCCGTACAACGGCGCGACGAAGTCGTAGCCGCCCTTGAGGATTGGTCCAGCCAGCAGTTCGATCCATTCCGGAACGATAGACCGCAGGTCTGAGTCCACCACGACTAGCGCTTCCACCTTCAGTTCCGCAGCAATCTCGAAGAGCGTCCGCAGGGCCGCTCCCTTGCCGCCGATGCCATCGACCTCGGGGTAGGTGAGGCTGACTCGGTCGAGTCGATTGGTGGGGTGGACGAGCAGGATCTGCTCGATGTAGCCGGGCGGCTCGGTCTCCACCACGATGCGCTGCGTTCCGTCCGGTGAGCCGGCGTCGGCGTTGACCAGGATCGGTCGAAGGTCCGGGAAGTATTGGACCAGCCCGGCCTGAGCCGCGCGCACCACATGACCGATCGTGGCCGCGTTTCTAAAGCTCGGAATGCCGACCATGATGTCGGCGCTACCGAGCCGGGCGATCTCTTCCTTGATTGCGGGAGTGAGCGCGCTCGACGGCATCGGGAGCACCCTACCACGCCGGGCCAGCCGAGGGCGTGCCCTGAGGCTTGCCGGCCGGCGCGCCTGCTGCCCAGTCGAGGGCGTGCCCTGAGGCTTGCCGGCCGGCGCGCCTGCTGTCCAGTCGATGGCGTGCCCTGAGGCTTGCCGGCCGGCGCGCCTGCTGTCCAGTCGATGGCGTGCCCGAGGGTCGGGGACCTACTTCACCGGCATCGGGCGGGCCGACCAGCCGTCGTTGCGGGCGCCGGGCAGGTAGCGGCCGTTGGCGTCCTTAAAGAAGAGCCGCCGAAAGCCGAGTCCACGCCAGGAGACAAGGTAGGATCCGAAGGGCTCCCGAACATAGGGCGTCACCCGGATGCGCTCGCTCAGCTCGAGCGCGCCGTCCAGTAGCCGCTTGCGCTCCAGCAATGGCACGTCCAGCAGCGCCGAGCCGTCGATCCGCAACAAGTCGACGGCGACGAATGCGATCGGTCGATCGGGATCGAGCGGGCGCTCCGACACGCTTGGCCGGAGGACGCGGCCGCCCACAACCATGGAGGCCATCATCTGGCCGGGTGTCGGCGCCTCGATTGTGGACATCGGCACGCCGGCCGTAATCTGAGTCGGCTGCACGGTCAGGTAGCCATCCAGGATCAGATCGTCCGCTTGGGCGGCCGCCGTGAGGGCTTCCGCAACGTCCGCGAACTGGGCGCTGCAATCAGTGCCCTCTTCATCGCTGAAACGGCTCCGGCCGTTCTCGAATCGGGCGATCACTCGCACGCCGTCCCAGCCCGGCTCGACGAGGGTTTCCGCGCTGGGCCGCAGACCGTGTCCGAACTGTTGGGGCCGCCACGCGTCCGGGTTGGTCGGCGGCTGCGGCGGAGGGGATCGGCGAACCAGCGGCATGGCTTCGATCCTAGTCGACATAGCCGGTGGGATGGCTGCGGCGCCACTCCCAGGCCGAACCGATGATGTTCGCGAGATTGCCCTGGCGCGGCTGCCAGCCCAACTCGCGGCCGGCGCGCTCGGCGCTGGCGACGAGGACGGGCGGATCGCCGGCTCGGCGTGGCCCGATCTTGACGGGGATCGAGTGGCCTACGACCGTTTCCGCGGCGGCGACGATCTCGCGGTTGCTGAAGCCGGTGCCGTTGCCGAGATTGCAGATGAGTGGCTGGCAGGGTCCTGAGGTTGGGCCGGTGCGGCGGTCGCCGGTGTTCGTGGCAACCAGGGCCAGGAGATGAGCCGCGGCCAGATCCTCGACATGAATGTAGTCCCGCACGCAGGTCCCATCGGGTGTGGGGTAGTCGTCGCCGTATATCGTCATCTCGCGCGACTCCTGGGCCGCGATCAGGACGGCGGGGATCAGGTGAGTCTCCGGCGCGTGATGCTCGCCGTTGATCCGGCTGGCGCCCGCGACATTGAAGTAGCGCAGAATCACGCTCCGCAAGCCGTATCCGTGGCCATACCAGGTGATCGCCGCCTCAACGCAGCGCTTGGACTCGCCGTAGGCGTTGATCGGTCTGACGGGATCCGTCTCCAGAATCGGCGTCCTCTCGGGCATGCCGTAGGTCGCGGCCGTGGAGCTGAGCACGATTCGCTTGACGCCGGCCAGACGCATCCCTTCGAGAAGGCTGATGCCGCCGCCGACGTTCTCGCGGAAGTACTTGGCCGGATCGACCATCGATTCCCCGACGAGGGATTTGGCGGCGCAGTGCAGGACGGTGTCGATCTGGCGGCGCTCCAGTAGCTGGGCCACGGCTTGACTGTCGGCGTAGGTGCCCACCACGAGAGTCGCGCCCTCGGTGACGGCGGCTCGGTGGCCCGTCGAGAGGTCGTCGAGCACGGTGACGTCGTGACCGGCAGCCAAGAACGCCTCGACGGAGACCGAGCCGACGTAGCCGGCACCGCCGGTGACAAGGATGCGCATCTAATTACCCCTAAAGCGGCGGAATAGACCCTTCTTTTTGCGAGGTGCGCCCGATTGGCCTTCGGCCTCGTACGGGGCCTCGCCTCTGGGCGCGTCGACGGCCGGGCCATCGCCGCCCTGAACCGCGCCGCTGCCAGGAACCGCGGCTCCGTCCGCGGTTGCTGCGCCGTCCGGAACCGCGCCGCCGCCCGCGGGTGCTCGTGGCGCCTCGCCGGCTTCAGGAATGGCCTCGGGGGATTTGGGTCGGGCGGCCTCAACTGCTGCCAGTGCCGCTCGGGCCTGTTGCGCGGCCTGGTGGCCAGCCAGGAATTCAGCGGCCTCGAACTCGTCGATGGCCTCCTGGGCGGCCTCGACCTCGTCGATGGCCTCCTGGGCGGCGTCGTCGGCTTCAACTTCTCCATCCTCTGCCCCAAACCCCGCCGCGACATTGAGGGGCTCGATCCACACGGCGAGCGCTTCCCCAGCCTCCGCAAGTGCGGCTTCTGTGGCCTCGGGATCTGCCGCGGCATCGTCCGCGCGCTCCGCGGCATCGTCCGCGCGCTCCGCGGCATCGAGCGCGGCTAAGTCAGAGATCAAGGCGATCCGCAGAGCCACGCTTTTGTCTGCTTCCGTGGCCTCGATGGCCTCCAGCGTTTCGGCTGCGTTGTCCGTGTCGGAGCCGGTCGGACGCCCCTCCGGCGCCGCCATTTCCACGTCTTCAACCGCCTCAACCGCTTCAACCACAGCCGCCATTTCAGCTTTGGCAAACTCGTCCGCCAGCGGGGTCCTCAGGGCCGCCGGATCAAAGTAGCGTCGGCCGACCGGCATGGCGTGATGTGGCTTGTGCCGCGCTCGGAGGGACGTTGATGTCGCTTGTGCGCTGGCATCCGCCGGAGTCGGCGCCGGCATCGCGTCGTCGAGCTCGGGCGCCGCGTCGATCTCGTCCTCGTCGTCGGAAGCAATTCGAACCGGCGCGCTGTCCGCCTTGCGGCGGCGGCCCAGGCTCTCCAGGCTGCGAGCGGCAATCATTTGCTGGGCATGGGAGTCGCGGAGGTCGGGTGCGACCTCGCCGTGCTCCAGCACGTCCAGGATATGCCGGGCGGCCACGTTCTCAGGGTCGATACGCAGGGCCCGATCCGCGAAATCCTGAGCGAGCCGCTTATCGCCTCGGGCGAGGGCCACGTGGGCCAGGCCGGCCAGCGCCATCGCGTTCGACGGGTCCAGGTCCACGAGCTGCCAGTAGGTCCGCTCGGCCTGTGCAAGCGCGCCGATGGCGAGCGACTTGTCGGCTTGGAGGAGCAGTTCAAACATCAGGCAACCCCGGGCCTTGGAATTGTGGGCGTCTGCGTGGAGGACTTCACAATTCGGGATTCTCTACCAAACGGCGCTCGGAGATCAGCCTCCGCGACAGGTCCAAGAGGATCTCTCGGTCGTTCAGCGCTGGCTCGGAGACTACTCGCTCGGTCAGGTCGTCGAGCAGGTCGCCGAGGAGCGGACCCTGCGTCAAGCCGAGTTCGGCCATCAGGTCGTCGCCGTTCAGGGCCAGGTCGTTTCTGGTCAGAACGAGGTTCATCGCCAGTTGGGCCTCGATTCGAGAGGCCAGCTCCTCCAGATGGCCAGCGTCCGCAGGCTGTCCGCTGCCTTCGTTGTCGGCCGCGCGGAGCGCCAGCAAGTCGCCAATCGATCCGGGCCCGACCTTGCCGATGAAGCGTCGGACGGCCGCGTCGGTCCAGTTTGATTGGTACATGAACATGTGGTGGAGCACCAGATGAGCCACTCGCTCCTGCAGGATGCGGGGCGCGTGCAGTCGGCCGAGGTAATCGCGGGCCATATCCGCGCCCACCGACTCGTGGTTGTGGAAATGGCCCTCAGCTAGGGTGTCCGGTTTGCCGACGTCATGCATTAGCGCGGCCAGGCGGACGAGCGGCCGGTTGGGCGTCGCGTCCACGGTCCGCAGAGTGTGATCCCAGAGGTCTTCGCCGGCGATCTTGTTCTGGCTCATGCCGCGTTGACGATTGAGATCAGGCGCAATCACCGCCAGCAGCCCGGACTCGGCCAGCAGACGCAGGCCGACCGACGACCGGGCAGAAAGCAGCAGCTTGCCGAGTTCGGTGAAGATGCGCTCGCCCGACAGATGCTCCGCCAGCGCAGCGTTGCGGCCGATGGCGGCCAGTGTTTCGGCCTCGACTTCGAAATCGAGCGCTGCGGCCAGCCGGACGGCCCGAATCATCCGCAGGGCGTCCTCGCGGAACCGGCGATCGGGCTCGCCCACGGCCCGGAGGAGGCTGCGGGCCAGGTCGTTTCGGCCACCATGCGGATCAACGAAGGCCGGTTCCTCGCCGGATGTGGCTCCCCAGGCCATCGCGTTGACTGTGAAGTCGCGTCGAGCCAGGTCCTCCTCGATCGATTCACCGAACTCGACGGCGTCCGGATGGCGGAAGTCGGAGTACGAGATGTCGCGCCGGAACGTGGTGATCTCGTACTGGCTGCCGGCGTGGCGCACGACCACTGTGCCGAACTTGTTTTCGTAGAGCGAGTGCGGGAATAGCGCCTGAATCCGATCGGGCGGAGCGTCCGTGGTGAGGTCCCAGTCGGCCGGCTCGCGGCCGAGCAGCGCGTCGCGCAGGCACCCGCCGACTACATACGCCGCGTGCCCACCACGCCACAGCGTCTGGAGCAGCTCGCGGACCGGGGCGGGAATCTCGCACGGCGGAGCCGGACGTGGCCCTGCCCCGGCCATGGCTCAGTGTCCGAGGAACAGATACGAGCGCCAGGTCTCGTTGCGATCGTCCCGCACGTACGGGCTGAAGATCGAGTAGACGTCGCAGCGGGGCTCCGCCGGCCGGCGGGCCAGGCGCAGCCGTGCGTCTTCGAGCAGCTTGCCGCCTTTCTTGTGGTTGCACGCCTTGCAGGCCGTCACAAGGTTGTCCCACGTGTGGGAGCCGCCGCGATGGCGAGGCACGACGTGGTCCAGGGTCAGGTCGCCCGAGTGGTTACCGCAGTACTGGCAGGTGTAGGCGTCCCGGATGAAGACTTCCCGACGGGTCAGCCGAACGCGCGGCCTGGGCCGGCGGATCTGGCTCTGGAGGCGAATGACCGCCGGCGCGCGATAACTCTCGCGCGGCGTCCGGATCATCTGATGGTCGTACTCGAGCACTTCGGCCCGCAGCCCGAACACGAGCCGGAACGCTCGTGGCAGATTGCACACGTTGAGCGGCTCATAGTTCTGATTCAGGACCAGTACGACGCCCTCCATGGCCGCATCCTACCAGAGCAGGGCCGAGGCTCTCTGCTCTGGGCGACGACGACCCGAGCAGGCGCAATAACACCGCCTTGCCGGCCGACACGTCTCCGTCACGAGGCTTCCCTCCAGACGCTGGAACGAACGAGGCCCCCGTCGCCGAGAGCCTCGAATGTAGCGCTTGTCAGGACAATCGGTTCATGGGATCGGCACCAGGTGGACCGGGTTGCCGAGGAGGCTAACCATCCAGGTGGTCGTGTCGTTGGCCGTTCCATTCTGCGTGGTGTACTGGACCTTCCACCAGCCCTGCTGGGTCTCGCCCAACGGCTTGAGGCACGGCGCGCTTATGGAGCACCCGTAGGTGGGACCCAGCTTGATCTGGATCGTGAGCCAGCTGTCCTGCCAGCTTTGGTGCCTGCTGCTGTCCGTGACCGTGATCGACGTCGTGCCCGCCGTGTTCTTGCATGGCGAGCTCAACCCGGCCCTGCCGCAGTTCGCGTCGCTCTTGTAGGTGAAGGTGGCGGGCTTGTAGACGTTCCCATCCGGACTCAGGATCTGGAGTGAGCCGGTCGCGGGGTTGTTGAGGTCTCCGATGTCGAAGAGGTCTATCTCGAGGGTCTTGCCCGCATTCTCCGGTCCGATCTGGGCCAGATAGAACGATTGAATGCCGGCGGTCTGGATGATGTTGTAGGTCACGATCTTTCCCAGGCCGTAAACACGAGCGGAGCCGCCCGCACCAGGGACTGCCTCGATCGCCCAGTCGTTCTCAAAGTCTTCTCCCTGGTTGAGGGCGCCCAGAGCGGCTCTCTTGATGTTCACCCGGTAGGTACCCGCAGCGGTAACGTCCGCGAGCTTCCACCACCGGTCATGCCAGTAGCGGCCCTCGGTTGCGACACTACCGGGCGCATTCTCACTGCAGTCCTTGAGAGCCACGCCGTCCGTGCTGGTGACGCTGGGCGCATTGGGCACTCCGTACTTGTTACTCTGATCGGTTGCATACTCACGCTCGAACAGGGGGCCGGAAGGACTCCCCACGACTGGTTGGTGGTCGTAGTCAAGAGGGATGTTTGTCATGTTGTACAGGGTGTAATAGGTTGAGACTGAGTAGTTGGCGCCGCCGTTGTTGAAGTGGTCGCCGCTGCCCAGCTGCGAACCCACGGCGCAAGCGGTTGGGTCGAATATCCAGATCGAGCCTGCAGACGACATCTCGACCGCATAGTTGTACCCGCCCGGATCGTAATCCTGGCTGCTGCCACCTTGCTTGTTCTTCCCCAGGGCATGGTAGGTATCGTTGTATGCGGTGAAGGCATCTCCAACTGAATGCGAAGAGCCTGTTCCCTGGGTGGCGCCCCAGGCGCCATGCGAGACAACCGGTGCGGAGGGGGCCGCACCTGGTATTTGAGTTGTGGCATCGCAACCCAGGTGGGTTGGGGTCGTCAGACAGTAGACGCCGTAGAAGGCTTCGGGGCTGCCCATGGGCACCGGCAACTGAAACCCGGCCCTCGCGCGGCGCGATATCGTCCAATTGTCGATCCCGAACAACCGCACGAAGAACGTGGGCACAGGTGCCGTGATGGTCACATCGAGCTGATGATCGTCGTCTGGGTTCGGGGCGATCACTACGCTGGTACCGTTCCCTGCCGTGTAACCATTGGCCGTAGCGACCGCCGTCGCCCGATCCCTTCCGCCTTTCGGGGTATCGAGCCCGCCAGGCAGATAGACCACGCCAGCCATAGCCGCCGCGTCCGCTGACCGCTGGATCTGCAGGCCATTTCGCCACGCAAAAGTTACGTCGATGGCCATGCCCACCAGGCCAATCAGAACGGTCAGCATCAACGCAAAGATCACGATTATCTGGCCGGCCTCTTTGGCGTTCAGGTCTAGCGCGATTGGGCCGCTCCCAACGCGAATGTGGATCTTGGACAGGCTCATGGCGTCGGAGGCTCCATTGCCATAACGGTTTGGTCGGACATAGTTATCTGGCCGCTGCCGAACAGGCTGCCACCGACTGCGGTGATAAGGCTGCCGAGTGGTGTGAGGAATTTGTACGTGTACGTAATCCTGACGCCGATGGACTGCGCTGTGGACACGCCGGATCGGGTCGATGCGTCCCAGGTGTTCTTTGCGGGGTTGGGGTCCGGACCGAAGGACAGGAGACACTTCGTTGGACTGCAGCTGGAGCCGGGAATCTCAGGGCCGCTGGGCGCGTGGGTGCTCGAGTCGTAGGCCGGAATCCACGTATTGACGGAGCTGGTCATCGCGCCTGTGTCGGTGGCCAGGAAGATCTCGATGGTCTTAACCTGAGCGATAGTAATCGGCGACCCGGGCGATATCAGGGTGCCTTGAACCGCAGCTATGATCTGCGTATCGACGGTTTGCGAGGTCGGGGTAATCCCAACGATTCCTGTGCGGTCATTGCCGTCCACGAGTTCAGATCCCACTCGGGCTCCCTGGCGGGTCGCCGTCACTATCGACGTGTTGTGGTTAATGGCGAACCCCATCTCGATCATCCCCAGCAACAAGAACATGATGACGGGCAGGATCATCGCGAATTCGACCAGCGATTGGCCACGCCTCGATCGGAACCTGCGAGGTAGCCTCATTGGATCGGTTCCATGCGGCTGACGCTGCTTTGGACGAACGTCATGCCCGTTGACCCCAGACTAACCAGGTTGGTTATCGGCGTAAGCCAGGTGTATTTGTACGTGACTATTACGCCGACGTAGTCGACTCCCGTGGCGACGACGTTCTGCCGGATGGACGGATCGTAGGTGAGGGTGCTCTGCTGATACGGAACCTTTTGCGTTATGGCGTCGGGGTTCGCGTATTCACCGGCGCCGCGAGTGTATTTGTCCTCGCCGAGGTTCTTCGTGCCGTAGGCGTCCGTCTTGAATATCTCCACAGACACGATCTTCGCCCTGTCCATGGGGGCCGATATGCCCTTCTCAACGAGCTGGAGGATCTGGAAATCGGCAGATGCGGTGTTGCCGAGCTGGGAGGCGAGTTGAACGGCGTCCTGCGCGGTGTTCGTGACCCCAATCTTCGTGGTCAGTAGAAACGAGAACTCCATGAGCGCGACGATGATCACCATGAAGATGGGGATGATCAGCGAGAACTCGACGAGCGCCTGACCGCGAGACTCGCGGCGGCGTCTGAGTGGGTGTCCGAGCAGTCCCATTGAGTGCCCCCCGGAAAGGGTCGCAGTGCCTGGTTCGAGGAGTAGGAGACTACGGCACCTACTTATAGATATTATACCTGGCTCTACTGCGGACCGCGTAGCGCCGAAGGTACTAAGCGCTGTGGGGCCGCCGCGTAAAGTCCTCCCGCATTGACGCCGATTGAGTGGTTGCGCCCGGATGGCCGTCGGCGCCGTCTTCCGCTTCCGCGTGTGAGCCCGCTGGTTCTCTCGCCGGGTATTGCACGCAGCTCCAAGTCCGCCAGCCTGGAGCCGCCCACCGGACCGGTGAGGAGGTGATGCGGGTCGTTCGCGTTCAACAATCTTACGGCGCGTCGAGAGCGTCGGAACGTCGTGCGGCGGACAACGGCGATGCGAGTTGGCGGTGTCCGAGGCGAGTTGGCGGCGTCCGATGAGGACTCCGTCGCGGAGTTCCACTACTCTGGCGGCGATGTCGGCCCGCTTGCCCGCCCGTCCAGTAGCCTCTAGTCGCCTCTGGGCCGATCCCGCGGTTGTCCGGTTGGACCGGACAACCTTGCCTCGCCTGCTCCGATCGATTGCCTGCGGCGACCCGATTGGTCGCGGGCCGGCATGCGCAGCGCTTCGATCCCTCACCTGACACTCGATCCCAGGTCGAACGGAGGTGCGCCGCGGGCGCAGCCGCAACGGGACCCCTTCGTTAGCGTCACAGTGCCAACCTCATCACGCCCGGGATGCCGATCCTGTCCGGTGGGGCCGGACACTTGCGGGATTAGCTCCTGGGGATTGAGGTGGGCGACTGACTCTGTCGACTCCGATCACACGTCCAGGTCGGCCAGCTCGCGCGCCCGAACCATCACCGCATCCAGCATCGGCGCGGTCAGCCGGCCTGTGAACGTGTTCTGCTGGCTGGGGTGGTACGAGCCGAGCAGCACATGCGGACCGATCCGAGCTTCTTCCAGGTGTCCAAATCGCGGCCGTGACGGCGCTCGAAAACCCAGCTCCCGGATGGCTCGCAGGGCGCCGTCCCAGGCGAACGCGCCCAGGGCCACGACAACGCGGACGTCCGACAGCAGCCGCAACTCCCGAACGAGGTACGGCAGGCATCGATCCCGCTCGTCGGGGAGCGGCTTATTGTCGGGCGGGGCGCAGCGCACGACGGCGGCGATATAAAGCCCGCTCACGATGAGTCCGTCGTCCGGGGATATCGACGTCGGCTGGTTGGCGAAGCCGGTTCGATAGAGCGAGGCGAAGAGGAAGTCGCCCGAGCTGTCACCCGTGAAGATGCGCCCGGTGCGGTTGCCTCCGTTTGCGGCCGGGGCCAGCCCAAGGGCCAGGACGCGGGCTTCGGCGTCGCCCCAGCCGGGCAGCGGCCGGGCCCAGTACTCCTCCGCTGCGAAGCGGTTCGGTGGGTTCGCGGCCGCTGCCTCACGCCACGCGACCAGGCGGGGGCACTGCCGGCAGGCGATGATCTCGGCGGTGAGTTCGGTCAGGGTTTCGTGAGCCATGACGGTGACTCTAACCCGAGTGCCGCCAGGATTGCAGCCAGGCGGCCCCGCCTCAGCCAGCGCCAGATGAAGAACGCGGCGACGGCTCCGGTGGCGTTCATGATCGCGTCGTCGATGTCCGTGATGCGGTAGCTGAAGCCTTCCAGTAGCGACCCGGCGTATTGGGCGAGCTCGATGCTGACGCCCGCCGCCACCGCCACGACCGCAAACCTGCGCCAGTCGCGTAGCGCGGGCCAGAGTTCCGGCCCGTATATGCCGAGGGGCATGAGCGCCAGGACGTTCCCGACGAGTTGCCGGATCGTGCTCAGGCTGAGGTGCTGCAGCTGCCCAACGATCGTCGCGAACGGCACGACGTTATCGCCACTCATGCCCCGCGTCTGGCGGTAGAAGTCCTGGCCCCCGATCGGAATCGGGAAGACGGTCAGGGCCACGACGGCGGTGACGTGCATCAAGGCGAGCATCGCGAATAGCGTCCACCGCTCGTCCGCGCCTCTGCGCAGGACCCAGAGGGCAACCGGGATCGCCGGCAGCACGCAGAAAATGCCGGGTATCAGAATGAGATAGCCGTCGGTAAACGCCATTGGGAGCCCCTCATCAGCAGGTGTCGCCAGAGAATGACAGGTGTGAGGCGCGCGCGGCCGCCCAAACAGGCTCAAGATCCGCGGCGCGATGCCCCACCTGGCCAGCGAGGCTGGCGTCTACGGTCGTGCCGGTATAATCAGAAGGCGAGGCGCGGGTCGCTGCCGCGCTGGAGCACGTTCCGCACACCCGCCGCAGCCACAAGATTGGACACCAGAAATGACCGCCGAGACCTCCACCTGGGCCACAAAGAAAGGCCTTGCCCAGATGCTCAAAGGCGGCGTCATCATGGACGTCGTCACCCCCGAGCATGCCAGGATCGCCGAGGACGCAGGCGCCTGTGCCGTCATGGCACTCGAGCGAGTTCCGTCCGACATCCGGGCGGCAGGCGGCGTGGCCCGCATGAGCGACCCCGTCATGATCGAGGGGATCATGGCCGTTGTAAGCATCCCAGTCATGGCCAAGGCCCGCATCGGCCACTTCGTCGAGGCCCAGGTCCTCGAGGCGCTCGGCGTCGACTACATCGACGAGTCCGAGGTTCTCACGCCCGCTGACGAGATCAACCACATCGACAAACACGCCTTCAAGGTGCCGTTTGTGTGTGGCTGCCGCAACCTCGGCGAGGCGCTCCGCCGCATCAACGAAGGCGCGGCCATGATCCGGACCAAGGGCGAAGCCGGCACCGGGGACATTGTCGAGGCGGTGCGCCATATTCGGACGCTCCTGGCGGAGATCCGGCGCCTCCAGTCCATGCGCGAGGATGAGCTGTATGTGGCGGCCAAGGAACTCGACGCTCCATACGATTTGGTCAAGCTCGTCGCGGCACAAGGCAAGCTGCCGGTGGTGAACTTCGTTGCCGGCGGCATTGCCACTCCGGCCGATGCGGCCCTGGCCATGCAGCTCGGGGCAGAGGGTGTCTTCGTCGGCTCGGGCATCTTCAAGAGTGAGAACCCAGCCCGGACGGCCGAGGCGATCGTTCAGGCCACGCTCCACTTCGACAATCCCAAGATCATTGCCGAGGTCTCCAAGGGTCTGGGCAGCCCGATGCGCGGCATCGCGGTCGCCTCCATCCCAGATGCGGAGCGGCTGGCAGTCCGGGGCTGGTAGGCCCGGCGAAGCTTCGGCTAACCGAAGGTGTCCGACGGTTCGTCGGGGTCAATCCGGAGCGCGTGATGAAGATTGGCGTCTTGGCGCTTCATGGCGCCGTTATCGAACACATACAGACCCTGCGGGCAATCGGCGTCGAGCCGGTTGCGGTTCGGCTGCCCGAGGACATCGAGGGCCTCGACGGCCTCATCTTGCCGGGCGGTGAGAGCACGACCATGCGCAAGCTCGTTGCCCGTTGGAGTCTGCGCGAGCCGATCATGGCTTTGGCCCGCTCGGGCGCCCCTATTCTCGGTACCTGCGCCGGCATGATCGTCGTCGCGAAGGAGATCGCCGGCGGCGAGGAGCCCGTCTTCCCGCTCATCGACGTGACGGTCGCGCGCAACGCCTTCGGCCGCCAGCTCGATTCGTTCGAAACCGACCTATCGATGCCTATCCTGGGCGACCGGCCAGTCCACGCGATTTTCATCAGAGCCCCCATAATCGAACGCGTGGGACCCGATGTAGAGGTTCTGGCTCGACTGCCCGATCAGCGGATCGTGGCGGTGCGGCAGCGCAATGTCATTGCCATTTCCTTCCACCCGGAGTTGGCCGGCGAAACCCGCATCCATCGGCTCCTGGCCACGATGGCGACTGAGTACGCGGAATCGGGTGAGGGGTCCGTCGTCGCTGGCAGCGGTCCCCGGGCCATTGGGCAGGCCAGGTGAGCGGACGCGTCCGCCTCGCCAGGCTGACCGATCTCGCCGCTCTCGGGGAGCTGTCGCGGCTCTCCCAGGCGGAACACGTCGATGCGCGTTCGCTCGGGCTGCCGGTCAGCGGGCCACGAATGGGCGTCTTCAGTTTGTTCCGGCTGCCACTCGGTGCCTTCCGCGCCAACGATTTGCTCTTCGTCTACGAGGACGAGCGCCGCATCTCCGGTCTCGTGCGCGTCGAGCGCGACGCCTCGCGTGACGAGTGGACCATCGTGGAGCTGGATGCAATCGGCTCCGGGGATTCGGGCGATATCCGGTTCCGTCTCGTCCAACATCTGCTGCGAGATGGGGCCAAGCGCGGCGCCATCCGATTCCACGTCGCCTGTTCCGACCGCCAGGGCAATCCCGAGTTGTTCATGCAGGCAGGCTTCGCCCGGTACGGCCAGGAGCGGCTTCTGTTTCGCGGAGCGGAAGCGCCCCTGCCACTAGCCTGGACGGAGGAGCAGACGCGGGCAGCCGGTATCCGGCCGTGCCAGCCCCTCGACGCCCTGTCGCTGGCCCGTCTTTACTCGGCCGTGACTCCCCAGCCGGTCGTCCGGCTGGAGTCGTATCGCCTGGCCGACTGGGAGCGGCAAGGCTCCAACTCCAAGGTTCCTCGCTCCAGCCTGGCCCCGATTCTGCGCTTCGCCGAAATGGAGGCCTACGTGCAGATCGCGACCGACGACGGCGCGGGCGAACTGCAGGGCCTTCTTCAGCTCGGCGTGGCCCGTGAGGAGCATCCTCATTACCTCAAGGTCCTGGCCCGGCCGGAGACTGACGTCGCCCCGCTTGTGAGCTTTGGGTTGGGACTGCTGGCGGCGCGCATCGGCAAGGGCGGCAGCTGCTCCAACAACGGCATCCTTGCGCCTGTTCGAACTTACGAATCGCCCGTCGATCGCCGCCTCGAAGAGGCCGGTTTTGCGAGCCTCGACACCGTCACCCTACTCATGAAGGAGGCCGTTGTGCGAGTAGCGGAACCCGCTCTCGTTCCGGCGGTAGGTTAGTCGCTTATGGCAGGAGAAGACGTGGCTGAACCGGGCGCGACGCATCGCCGACGCGAGTTGATCGACGACCTGGGGTTGCTTCTCGAATCGCTTCCGCCGGACTTGCTGGAGGCCGTCCAGGCTCTCACCGATCCATCCAACCTGATCGAGATTGTGATGGACCTCGGCCGGCGACCGGAGGCCCGTTTCACCGACGGTGAGAAGACCCTCCTCGAGCGTGAGATTACGCAGGCAGACCTGGGCTACGTCGTCGATCACATCGGCGTCTTCGGCGAAGACAACCGGGCCGGCATAGAACGGACACTGCACCGCATCAGCGCCATCCGAAACAGGACGGGCAAGGTCGTCGGCCTAACTCTGCGAATCGGTCGCGCGGTCTACGGCACGATCGAGATCATCAACGACTTCGTGGAGTCCGGGAAGTCGATCCTGATCATGGGTCGCCCCGGCATCGGCAAGACGACGATGCTGCGCGAGGCTGCCCGCGTCCTGGCCGACGACCACGGCAAGCGTGTCGTGGTGGTGGACACGAGCAACGAGATCGCGGGCGACGGCGACATCCCCCATCCGGCCATCGGTCGGGCGCGGCGGATGCAGGTCCGGATCCCCTCGCTCCAGCACGAGGTCATGATCGAAGCGGTCGAGAACCACATGCCCGAGGTCATCGTCATCGACGAGATCGGGACGGAGCTGGAGGCCCACGCTGCGCGAACAATCGCCGAGCGCGGCGTGCAGCTCATTGGCACTGCCCACGGCAACAACCTCGACAACCTGATGCTGAACCCAACGCTGACGGACCTGATCGGCGGCATCCAGACCGTGACCCTCGGTGACGAGGAGGCGCGGCGCCGCCGCTCGCAGAAGAGCGTCTTGGAGCGCAAGGCGCCGCCCACCTTCGACGTCATCGTGGAAATCCTTGACCGCGAGAAGGTCACCGTCCACTCCGACGTGGCCGAGACCATCGACGCCATGCTGCGGGGCGACCCCGTGGCGGGCGAACTGCGCTGGCGCGACGAGGGCGGCGTTCACCGCTCGCAGTCACGGCCCAAGCCCTCCCCGCGAGAGTCGCTGAGCGGCGGCGACCGTTTCGGCAGCGACCGTTTCGCTGGTCTGGTGGGCGCGAGCCCGGGTTGGCGGACGGAGCCCGGCTGGCGCGGCACAGGTTCCTACCACGCCCCCACCGACTTGCGTGAAGCCGAGCGGGGCGCTGGCGGTGGCGTGCGGGCCGGGTATCGCCCCGGCGGAGGCGGTGGCTGGCGGACGCCCGTACGCGGCGGGCGCGAGGTTCGTGACGTGGCCCGGCGCGGCCATGGGGACGCGGGCACTGGCGGTTCCGGAGGAAGTGGGGCCGGCAGCGGCGGGGCTGGAGCGCCTGGCCAAATTTGGCCTGGCGGAGGTCCCGATGGGCGGACGATGCCAGGCGAGCGGTTCGCTGAGTCGTTGGGCGGTGCTGTGCGTGGCCCGAACGTGGCTGCGCGCCCCGGCCAGAACGTGGCCGTGCGCCCAGGGCCGGGCGTGGCCGCGCGCCCCGGCCCGAACGTGGCCGGCACCCCGTTCTACTCCGGCGAGATAGCCGATCGTGGCCCCATCGAGCGGCCGGCGACGCCCATCCCCGAGCCCCGGGCCCGCGAACTCCGCGAGCTGGAGCGGCAAAGGGCCTGGGCCATGCAAGCCACTCGCGCTCTCAATGACTACCGCGCCGACGGCGTCGATGAGTCGTCGGCCGAAGCCGAAGACGGGCCGATCGCGCGGCCCAATGTGGAGCTGGCTGCGCGCGCCCCTCGCGCGGCCACGGTCGGCGCGCCGGCCGCTGGATATGAGGAGGACGAAGGCGAGGACGAGCGTGACGGCGAGTCATCGGCAGACGCCGAGGACTCGCCCGCGCTCCGCATCCGCGAAAGTGATCCGATTCTGCCGACACTGCGCGTCCTGCCCCACGGCGTCAATCGCAAGCGGCTGGAGCAGGCCATCAAGGAACTGCGGTTGCCAGTCATCATCGCTCGCGATTCGGCCGAGGCGGACGTGGTCATGACCCTCAAGGCCGAGTATCGGCAGAAGACGGCGGGACTCCGCGAAGCCGAGGATCGAGGCTTGCCGATCTATGTCCTCAAGAGCAACACCATCGTCCAGATGGGAGCCAGCCTGACTTCGATCTTCTCGCTCGAGATCGACCCGCGCGAGGCCGCCCTGCGCGAAGCCGAGGATGCCATCGGGCTCGTCATCCACGACTCACAACCGATCGAACTCTCCCCCCAGAACGCCTACATCCGGCGACTGCAGCACCAGATGGCGGAGCGGGCCAACCTCATCTCCCGCTCGCGCGGCCGCGAGCCATACCGCCGAGTCCGCCTCTACCCTTAGCGGCGATCAGCGCGAGGTCGGCTTGGGCGGCGGCGACTGGATGTGGAGGCTTGCGCTGGGGGACTGACTGCCCGATGCGGCCGCCGATGACTTGGCGCCCGTCAGCGCGTCCATGTCGACCTTCGGTAGCTCGACACTCCAATGCATGCCGGCGGCGCTGGCGATGAGCGCGGCCCCCGCAATCCAGATGCCCGCTTCCGCCGAAAAGGCAATAGCGCTTCCTAGCCTGCTCACCCACATACCTCGTGTCGTCCTGAGTTTCCGGCCCTGGGCCCGACGCACAGCCGCAATTCCCGACAGGATAGACGACATCCCCGGGCCATCGCGACCGGATCATGGTCACGGCTGGGCGGGCTCGGGAGTACCACTTGCCGGTCTATCGACCCGGCGCGCCGCAACCCCGGCATGTTCTCCCACTCGCGACCGCCCGGCTGGGCTAGACTCGGCCAATGCAGCTTGACGGCGGCCGACGACGCGGCTTCTTCGTGACCCTTGAGGGGCCTGAGGGATCGGGCAAGTCAACCCAGGCCCACCGGCTGGCTGGCCGGCTGACGGCGGCTGGCTACCACTGCACGGTCACGAGAGAGCCGGGTGGGACGCTTCTGGGTGAGGAAGTGCGCAAGATCATCCTGGACGAGCTGAATCCCGTTCCAGCGGCGGATGCCCTTCTCTTCAGCGCGGCGCGGGCTCAGCTCGTGGCGGAGGTAATTGAGCCGGCCCTTGCCAGAGGCGAGGTCGTCATCTGTGACCGATTCGCGGATTCGACGCTGGCCTATCAAGGCTATGGCGCGGGCCAGTCGATCGAGGCCTTGCGCGCTTTGGCCGGCTATGTCGTCGGCGATCTCGTGCCCGACCTGACGATCCTGATCGACCTACCGGTAGAAGAGGGATTGAGCAGAAAACGGAACAGTGCCGAGATCAACCGCTTCGAGTCCACGTTGGACCTCGCCTTTCATCGGCGCGTCCGCGACGGTTTCCTGGCTCTTTCGGCTGCCGAACCGGAGCGTTTCGTGGTCCTCGATGGCCTTCTCAGTCCTGAGCAGACAGAAGTCGCCGTCGCTGACGCGCTCCGGCCCAGGCTGGCCAACAAGCAGGCGTTGAGTCGGAGCAACGCTGAGCCCCTTACTTATGACTTCCGTGTCGATTCGAGTGAACCGAACGGCGCCTCCGTGCGAATGAACAAGTGAGGGACGCAGTGGCATCGCCCTCGCCGCTGGTCGCTCCCGACGGGCTGTCGGAAGGACAATTGGAGGCCGAACTGATGCGGCAGGTAGCCGCCGGCGAGATCGGTGGACTCGAGACCCTATATGACCGCTACCACTCGATGGCATATGCGCTTGCCCTGCGCATTACCACGGAGACGGGGCTGGCCGAAGATGTCGTTCAGGATTCCTTCCTGGGCGTGTGGCGCAATGCCTCTCGATATGCAGAGGCCAAGGGCAGCGTTCGTGGCTGGCTGCTGGCCATCGTCCGGCACCGCGCCATCGACGCAATGCGCCGCCAGCGAGCCAGCGTGGCGATCGGCGAGGAAGCCGACGAGGCCGTGCCCACCGCTCTCACACTCCCCGATATCTGGCCGGAGGTCGCCGGACGTCTTGATGCTGAGCAGATTAGGCGCGCCATGACGGCTCTGCCGCC
>JAYVMQ010000285.1:0-10230 GCA_043758855.1 Chloroflexota bacterium | reverse complement strand
GTTGCTTATGCGCTCCACGCCCATACCGAAGGCAAAGCCTTGGTACTTCTCCGGGTCAATGCCGCCGTACTGGAGCACAACCGGGTGAACCATGCCGGCGCCCAGGATCGTCATCCAGCCCGTCTTGGAACAGGCCGGGCAGCCAATACCGCCGCAGACCACGCACTCGACATCGAAGGCCACCGACGGCTCTGTGAACGGGTAATAGCCGGGCCGGAAGCGCGTCTTGCGCGGTCCGAATAAGGCGTGCGCGAATTCGTCGAGGAGGCCTTTCAGGTCCGCCATGGAGGTGCCCTCGTCGACCATCAAACCCTCGACCTGGAAGAACTCGAAGCCGTGGCTGGCGTCCACAGCTTCGTAGCGGAAGCAGCGGCCCGGCAACAGGGCTCGGATGGGCGGCTTCGTTGACTGCATTACTCGGAGCTGCCCCGGGCTCGTGTGCGTTCGCAGCAGATGTCCGGGGATGTCCACATACAGGGTGTCCCACAAGTCGCGCGCCGGATGGTCCGGGGCGATATTGAGCATCTGAAAGTTGGTCAGGTCGTCCTCGACCTCCGGCCCCTCGTAGATGACGAAGCCGAACTGTCCGAAAACCTCCGCGATGGCAGCGATCGTCTCTGGGATGGGATGGAGCGTCCCGCGGGCGATCGCGCGGCCCGGCAGCGTGATATCCACCTTTTCGGCAAGGAGACGCTCCGACTGAACGACGGCGTGAAGTTCCGTGCCGCGCGCCATCAGGGCGCCTTTGACGGCCTCGCTCACCTCGTTGGCGATCGCTCCGACGCGGGGCCGGTCCTCGGCCGGGAGCGCCCCAATACCCCGCAAGACGGCTGTCAGATCCCCCTTCTTGCCGAGATACTGGATCTGGAGCTGCTCCAGGGCGTCTGGATCGGCCGCTGCCGCGATCTCCTTTAGCGCCCGCTCCTGCAGGCCTCGCAGATCAGCGCTCAGGGTCCCGAAGTCCACGCTGGGTACCTCACTGAGTCGCGGGCTCGGCCCGCCTCTATCCTGCCGAGAATCTAGAACCCCCCGACCTCAGCGTCCCTTTGGGACGCCTCGTCCCGGGTGGGAAACACTCTGCCTCCGCAAGCAACGACGTCTTCGTCGCCGAAGCCGTCCCTGCCACCACATGGCGAGGACGAGTCGAGGGTTCGCGGCACCAACCGTCGCCGGTTGGAAACTTCTTTAGGCCTTTCCGGCGAGTGCGGCGATCTCGGCAAAAGTCTTCGAATCGCGAACGGCGAGATCGGCCAGTATCTTGCGGTCAATCTCAATCTTGGCGGCCTTGAGGCCGTTGATCAGCTTGCCGTATGTCAGACCGTTCAACCGGGCCGCAGCGTTGATGCGGATGATCCACAGCCGACGCATCTGGCGCTTGCGCTGCTTGCGGTCTCTGGTCGCATAGGCCAGCGCGTGCAGAGCCGACTCACGAGCTCGCCTGACGAGCTTGGAGTTGGTACCTGTACGGCCTTCGGCCTCGTTGAGTAGTCGCTTGTGGCGGTGGTGGGCGGTTACGCCCCTCTTGACGCGTGCCATCGAGGATCAGACTCCCAGGTAGGGCAGCAGGCGGCGGACCTGATCGAGCGACTCGCCTGTCACGATCGCCTTGCCAGCATAGCGGCGAGTCCTTCGCGACGACTTTAGCTCGAGGTGGTGGCCACGCCACGACTTGACTCGGATTGCCTTGCCACCGCCGGTGACCCCGATCCGCTTCTGGGTCCCTTTGTGGCTCTTCATCTTGGGCACAGGTTCACTCTCCAGTAGATGCCGGGCCGGCTTTCCGGCTCGGGCTTCGGCTAACCGGCTTGGCCGGCTTTGCCTCATTCAAGATTGGCGCGGTTTCTGTTGCGGCTGGAACCGCCGGTAAAGGCGCTTCCGCCGGTAAAGGCGCTTCTGCCACTGGCGCTTCTGTCGCAGGGGCCGCGCCCGCAGGAGCCTCGGTCGAATCGTTCGTGCGTGCCTTGGCGGCAGCGGCCGGGGTCGGTTCGTGCGCCTTTGGCTTGTGGGTAGAGGCGACGCTAATGTGCATCGACTTGCCCTCGAGCAGCGGAGCCCGCTCGACTAGGCCATGTTCCTTGATCTTGTCCGCGAACTTGTCCAGTAGATCGCGCCCGATCTGGGGGTGAGTCAATTCGCGACCCCGGAACTGGACGGCAATCTTAACTCGATCGCCTTCTTCCAGGAACTCGATGGCCCGCCGAACCTTTGTATCGAAGTCTCCCACGCCGATTTTCGGCTTGAGACGCACTTCCTTGAAGGTGACGGAGCGCTGCTTTCGCTTCGCCTCCTTCTCACGTTTGGTCAGTTCGTACTTGTACTGACCAAAGTCGAGGAGTCGCGCCACGGGGGGAATAGCAAGCGGTGCGACTTCCACCAGGTCGAGCCCCCGCTCCTGCGCAAGCCGCAAGGCGTCGGCCGTTCGCATGACACCCAGCTGGCTACCGTCTTCATCGACGATCCTAAGCTCGAAGACACGGATCATCTGATTGATGCGCAGGTCTCGGCTAATGGCGAACCCCTTCTTTACGTGTTCCGGTTGCCAGCGTTTGGAGGCTTCTGGGCTCCGAAAGCAGACGAGCGCCCTTACGCGGCGCACGACTGCACCGGGCGGTCGCCCGCGGGACTATATCACAGGGATTTCGGGGGCGGCAAACGCCCAGGACAGGCGGTTCAACCGCGTTTTCGGTCCTTGAGTTGCGTCGGTTATGGGCGGCGAGCCGCGGTCTCTTCCGCCAGTCGATCTACGAAGGCGGACCAGGCCACGCCGTTCTCCTGCTCTCCTGCCCGATTGCGGATGGCGACCGTTCGAGCCTCGATCTCGCGATCACCCAGGACAAGCATGTACGGAACCTTCTGCTCCTGAGCCAGCCGGATCTTGTTCTGCATGCGGCTGTCGGAACCGTCGACCTCGACGCGCAGTCCGCGCTGCGTGATCAACTCAGCGAGTTCGTTGGCTCCCCTGATATGGCGATCCGCGATCGGGATGACGACCACCTGGACGGGGGCACACCAGACCGGGAACGCCCCGGCAAAGTGCTCGATCAGGACGCCGATGAACCGCTCCAGCGAACCGTAAATGGCCCGGTGGATAGTCATCGGCCGAACCGCCTGGCCGTTCTCGTCAATGTACGTGCAGTCGAACCGTTCGGGCAGCATTACGAGGTCGACTTGGATCGTCGCTGTCTGCCATTCGCGGCCGAGCGCGTCCTCGACCTGGATATCGATCTTGGGCGCGTAGAAGGCGCCGTCCTTTGGCTTCAGGCGGTAGGGCTTGCCGAGTGAATCGAGGGCGGCCTTGATCTGCGTTTCGGCCTTCTCCCATAGTTCCGGATCGCCCAGAGCCTTGTCGGGCCTGGTGCCGAAGGTAAAGCGCGGCTCCATCCCGAACCAGCCGTAGACCTCGTATACCTCGCCCAGCAGCGCCTTGATCTCGTCCTGGAGTTGGTCTGGGCGAACGTAGATGTGGGCATCGTCCGTGACGAAATGCCGAACACGCGTCAGGCCCGAGAGGGCCCCTGAGCGCTCGTTTCGATGCAGCCGGCCGAACTCCGAGTAGCGCAGCGGTAGGTCGCGATATGAGCGCAGCTTGCTCTTGTAGATGAAGGTGCTCTCGGGGCAGTTCATCGGCTTGAGGCTGAAGGTCTGGCCCTCAGACTCGAGTACGAACATGCTGTCCTGGTAGTTGGCCCAGTGGCCCGACTGCTCCCACAGCTTCTTGTGGACGAGCATGGGCGTCGAGATTTCCTGGTAGCCGCGTCGATCCTGGACCTCGCGGATGGCGGTCTCGAGGGTCCGCCACAGACGCTGGCCCTTGGGGTGCCAGAAGGCCGAGCCGGGGCTGACGTCGTGGAAACTAAACAGGTCAAGCTGGACGCCGAGACGGCGATGGTCGCGGCGCTTGGCTTCCTCGCGGCGGTTGAGGTAGCTGTCTAGCTCCTCCTGGGTCGA
Source organism: Chloroflexota bacterium (assembly GCA_043758855.1). GTDB lineage: Bacteria > Chloroflexota > Limnocylindria > Limnocylindrales > CSP1-4 > Fen-1039. The sequence goes on along the minus strand of JAYVMQ010000285.1, from coordinate 6,282 downwards.
CCAGACCGTGCCGTAGATGCGCTGCAGCATCGGCCGCTTTTCAGAGCCGCGCCAGTACGCGCCGGCCACGGACATGAGTTTGAACGGGCCGATCTTGCCGGTGCTGGCGACGTGAGGACCCTTGCACAGGTCAACAAACGGCCCATGCTCGAAGGTCGAAATGGGCGGCAGGGGCGTGCCAGCCTCCTTTGCGCCCGCGGCCAGGTCGTCGAGAATCTCAACCTTGAACGGCTGATTGCGGGCCTCGAAGTAGGCGCGACCATCCTCGAAAAAGAACTCCTGGCGTACGAAGGGGTGATCGGCGCCAATCGAGGCGCGCATGGCCGCCTCGACGGCGGCAAGGTCATCCGGGGTCAGCGGGCGCGGTAGCAGAAAGTCGTAGTAGAAGCCGTCATCTATGGACGGACCGATGCCGAGTTGGGCGTCGGGAAACATTTCAATGACAGCCTCGGCCATCACGTGTGCCGCCGAGTGACGCATGGCGTCTATCTCGGTGTGCGCCCCGGCATCGAGAAGTTCTTCTACAGAGCCACGCAGGACAGTCTCAAAGTAGTCCTCCGTGGGCGGCGCCGCCGGGCTCGCCTGGGCTCCGCTCTTCTCGTCCGCACTCATCAACGTCTCTCCTGGCTCGTTCGTTCTCGGTCGGCCGATATGAGTTGGCCGGCGCCGCATACGTGCGCGGCCCCGAGTCGCCTTCGGGCGACGAGCCACCTGTGGGTGACTTCAGTGGTGGGCGGTAGAGGACTTGAACCTCTGGCCTCATGCATGTCAAGCATGCGCTCTAACCAACTGAGCTAACCGCCCGGTGTTTCACGCTTGGGAAGACCGCATGCCTTCCCAGTTATTCGGATCGCCCTGTTGCCCACACCGCTCGAATACCCCACGCAGGTCGCTGTTGAGACTTGCAGAGAGGTACGGCGATGGAGACCACCCGCGGCGTGCATGATACGGCACCGGACGCCTTGCCTGCACTGGTGACCAGTTGGCGCCGCTCGCTCGCCGCCCGACGGGCTAGCCCGGCCACGATCGACACCTACAGCACTGCCGACGGCCAGCTCGCCGACTACCTGGCCTCTCACGGGATGCCCCACCTGGCCACCACTATCCGGGGCGAGCATGTCGAGGCCTTGGTGACCGACCTCCTGGAGCACAAAGCGCCGGCGACTGCCCACAACGGCTACCGCGGGTGCCAGGCATTCTTCAATTGGCTGATCGAAGAAGGCGAGATCAAGTCGAGCCCGATGGAGCGCATGAAGCCGCCGAAACTGCCGAAGGGTCCCCCACCCGTTCGACGCGACACCGAGTTGCGCCGTCTCCTGGACGTCTGCAGACCTGCCGCGACAAGGAGCGCGCCATCCACCGCATTGTCCCGAGCAGCGCCGCGAAACCTACTTCGGATTTAGCCGATCCGCTCAGGTGCCCAGGCCCGCAGGGCATGCGGAACGACCACCGATCCGTCAGCCTGCTGGTTCTGCTCGATGATGGCTGGCAGGAGGCGACTGGTGGCCAGCCCGGAGGCGATCAGGGTGCGCGCGAAGCTGAGCGTCCCGTCGACTCGCCGATAGCGAATCCTCGCCCGCCTCGACTGATAGGCGCGAGAATTGGAAACTGAACTGACTTCCAGGTGCTGGCCGATACTGGGAATCCAAGCCTCCACGTCGTACGTCTTCGCCATCGACGCGCTTGTGTCCCCGGCAGCCAACAGCGAGATCCGGTAATGCAGGCCGAGGCCCTGCACGAGCGCCTCGGCCTTGCCCAGCAGCTCTTCCAACGCGGCATCGGATTGTTCTGCCGTGGTGACTTGGAACATCTCGACCCTGTCGAATTGATGACCGCGCAGCGTGCCCCGCTCGTGCGTAAGGTACCCGCCGATCTCCTTGCGGTAGCAGGGAGAGCGAACGCTCGGGAGATAGACAAACGTCCACGCCCGAGGGCATCACCCTGCCTCCGTTTACGCATGGGCAAATGGTCAGGACACCCAGGCCTGGCCTCTGGCGGTGGTGATGGGCGCCGGGGCATCGAACGCCAGCGACCACGCGGATCCGCTTGTCGTGTAGCCGATTTCGTGGATATTGCCCACGCCTCCGTCGGCTGACACGGTACCGGAGAGCATCGCCACATGGGTGCCGTTCTGGTCGAGTGCAATTCCCCAGATAACGCTAGAGGCGGCGGCGCTGGCGATCTTCTGAGGTTGCTTTCCAGCGATCCAGTCCAACACCGGCGCCACGAAAATGTCCCCTTCTGTCGCCGCCACAAGGGTCATTCTATCGGCCGAGATTGCGAAGGCGCTAATTCCTCCTATGGTGGTGATCGGTGTCATGGTCGCGGCTACCGTGTCGATTACGGCTAGCTGGGACACCTGCTGCTTGTCCGTGCTCAGGACGAGAAGCCTCGTGTCGTCGAGCCAGGCTATGAGTGGCGTGAAGGATTCGGTCGGCGCGGGGTGCAAGACTGTGACGGTGCCGTTGGCGGTCGCCACGGCATATGCAGTACTGCTGCCGTCGGACGTGACCAGAGCCAAATTGCCGCCTGGGGCCCGATCGATGGCCACGACCGGGGCAGACGGAGCCACACCGGGCCATGTGAGCGTGATCGTGGCAGTCGCATGCGTCAGGTCAGGGGAGGATCGCAGCTCAACCTTCTGTCCAGCCACGACCACCACGCCGTCCGTCGTCCGCGCAATCGCGGTGGCTCCCGATGTGGCACCCGCGGCTGTCCACTTGTCTGGTGCCTGGAACCGCCACAGCCCAACCCCGCCCTGCACGCCGTCAGCCAGGACGATCAGCGAGGCCGAGGACGAGGCCGCAGACGGGTCGAGCGAGCCGCCCGCAACGCTGCCGCCGGGCGAGGATCCTGCGGGCGAGGATCCTGCGGGCGAGGCAGATGGCGACGCACATGCAGCGCCGACCAGCGCGACAGTGACGATCGCAGCAACAAGTCTTGCGCCAGTTCCCATCCCGACCTCTCCCTTCACTTGACGGTAGGGACCTGTGACCGCCTCAACGACGGCCACAGGCGCCCTGTGAGTAACTTTCGCTTGGGACTACTCGACTACATCGCCGCCGATGACGGTTCCGTCGCCGGCATCCACATAGAGTGTGATGAGCCGAATGTAATCTGCGGCTTCTCCCGTGGGCTTGACGTTTACAACCCAGGACTGTCGATACGGGGCCGGAGCGGTATTGAGTTTGCTGGCATCAAACGTGGCGTTTGGGCCAACCCACTCAACGTCCATGTCCGTAACTGTGTACCGCACGCCACCCTTGCCGAACCACTTGTCCAGCAGCCCATTGACGACGCCGCGGGCGTCGGGCTGAGAGAGACGACGGGCCGGCGCCGGCGCGAGCTGGTGCTCGACCCTAGCCACGGTCTGAATTCGGCCGTTAGCCCAGAGGTGGACCCTGGTCTCGTCGCCTCGGACGGTTAGGCCTTCCGCGGCGCGAGCCCAGTGCACGTCCCAGCCGCCGTCGATCGAATTCGACGACGTTCGAGCCTCGCCGATCACGGCCAGACCCGAAGCAGCCAGCCCGCGCTGGGCTGTCTTAATCGCGACATCACCGGTGATGCGGACGGCCGGAGAGGCGGTGATATCGAACCGCACTGCCGTCATCAGCCGACCCGCGCCGTCGAACTGGGTCAGAGCGAGCGGCTGCCCGTTAGATCCGATCTCCGAGACCTCGTCGATATCCAAGTTCTCGATGCCGTCATGAATATGCCGGCCGACCTTCTTGACGCCAACGGGGAAACCAAAGCCATCGCGGGCCTTGTCGGCTCCGACGAATACTTGGGGATGATCGTCGGCGGTGATGACCGCTTCGTTCTGCACGGGCCCGACGACCTGCGCAGAGTCAATCTTGACCTGATCGGGGCCGACCGAGAGTTGAGTGCTGGCGGCGATCAGACTTCCGGAGCCAATCGCCAGACCAAGGACGATTGCCGCGGCCGCAACGAGCGACCTTGTTGCTGAAATTGATTTGCGCGATTCCATTTCGCTCACCCTGGAGTTCCGTTGTAGTTGGGGTTGCCCCACCAGTTGGGCTGGAACGGGTTGGCCGAGTCAGGACTGGCGTATCCGCCGATGCTCTGTGCGTACGTGAACGCTTGGTACACCGTCCTGGTGTGGTTGGCGTCGCCGTTCAGGTAGCTCCAGAAAGCTTTCTCAAATCGGTATGCGGAGCTGTCGTAAGTGAGGTAGGTGTAGCCGAGGTAGAACTTCTGCTCGTTCGACGACTTCGTCTTCTCGATCTGAAAGGCCCCGGGCATCGTGCTGTTGCTAGCGCCAAGCTTGCAGGTCGACATGACCACGAGGTTGTACGGCGTGCCCATCGTGGCCGCCTTGATGGAACTGGAACGGATCATGTCGCGCGAAGAGCTGTTGCACTTTCCGACGCCTGGGTCCTGCAAGATGCCGGAGTCGACGTTGGGGTAGCCAGAGGCCGCCCAGTAATTGTCGCCATGTGTATGGGCATAGACGGCGTAGTCGTAGAAGACGTTGTTCAGGAATGCCGATCTGGTAAACGACGCTCCCAATGCGCCCGACGGGAGGTACCCGAGCAGCGCCAACTGGCTCTGAGCCAGCGAATACATGGCCTGAGGGTACGTATCGTTGAACCCGAGACACGTCGACTTGAAGGCGTCCGAGTTGGACCAGACGTCAGCCGTATGTGCGAACGCACCTTGCGCCGTCGCACCAAACGTCGACACCGCAAGCAGAATGGAAACGAGCCATATTTCCGCTCGTTTCATAGATCCTCCTAGATGAGGCGGGCGGAACGAACCTGCGGCGGGAGGTGTGATGCGGGGTGCTCGCCTGGGCCAACCACGGCATGACGGCGCCCAACTGACTGTTAGCCCATCGCCCACTTCCCTCCTGGAATGCCCGCACCGATGAGGTGCGGCCGTGATGTGGACTGCGGCCGTACTCTCAACCTCTGCCCGGCGGTCTCAGCCCGTAACAACGCGACCGTACCCCAGGCCGCTTATCTGCGGCTTATCCGAAGGGACTCAAAGTCAGCGCGCAGCTCAGCTATCCGTGGAGGCGGCGGCCGGGTCCCCCACCCCGTCGTGCTCCATCTTGGTGTAGCGGATCGGCCCCCGTCGAAACGCCAAATCGGCCAGAGCGCGTGGCACGACCAGCAGCCAGAGGCTGTTGAAAAGCGACACTCGCACGGTGCGGTGTGCACGCTCGCCCCAGCCCAACGGCCCGCCGTCGCGCCCGCACTCCCAGCGTAAGGCATCCCAGCTCAGCAGCGCGCTGACGCCCAGGTATCCGGCCACGATGGAGACGAGGCCGCGACGCCTGCCGGTGACCGCCGTCGAGACTGCCGCGCCCGCAACCACGGCCGGCACGGCCAATTGACCGACGTACGCCACGAAATCAACGCGGGCCCCAACCGGCAGCCGGCCGCTGGCAATGACCGCCGGTCCATGTTCAAACGCACGGCGGAAGGCGCCTTCAGCCCAGCGAAGGCGCTGACGCCAGAGACGGTCGGCGGTCCGTACAGGCTCTTCCCACACCGCAGCGTCGAGAGCCCAGGCAACGCGCTCGCCGGCGACGGCCGCAATTCGGCTCGAGAGGTCAAGGTCCTCCGTTAGTGCAGCCGCCCGCCAGCCACCCGCTGCCGCGAGCAGCTCGCGGCGGATCATGATCCCGTTGCCCCGGAACTCCGAGCAACCACCCATCGCCCACCGACCGCGGTTGATTTCACCGTCGAGAGTCTGTTCATCGGCCTGCGCCCCTGCCAACCAGCCCGACCCAGCGTCCAGGATTCGGCGGCGAGCGGTGACCGCGTTGGCCCCTGCAGCAAAGTAGCCCGCCGCATGGCGCAGAAACGACGCCTCTACGCGCGCGTCCGCATCGAGCACGAGAACGACGTCACCATTGCAGATATCCGGCGGCGCGGCGGTCAGCGCAGCTCCCTTGCCGTCCTGCAGTCCAGTTCCACGCCTCAGTACTACGCGCATAATCTCGGCGATCCCAGCGTCGGTGGCAGCGGCCCGCACGACATCGGCCGTGCCGTCGGTGGAGCGGTCGTCGACGACGATTAGCTCGAACATCGGTTGCCCCTGGACAGTTCGGTAGTCCTGACGGCCCACGTCTGCGACGAGGTGGCGCAAGACCACTGCCTCGTCTCGGGCTCCGACAACGATACTGAAGGTGGGCTTGCGATCTGCGCGGTCAAGGGCGGCTGCGGCGCCTTCAGGCGTGATCGGCGGTCGTCGAGATGCCACGGCCACGGGCACGGCGCAACCGAGGGCCACCCCGGCCGTGATCAGCGGGAC
>JAYVMQ010000284.1:0-5103 GCA_043758855.1 Chloroflexota bacterium | reverse complement strand
ACGGAAATCCTGGCCGGCACCGAGGAGACGACAACGGGCGTCATTCGCCTCAAGGCCATGGCCGCCGACAGCGCCCTCGGCTATCCGGTCGTGGCCGTGAACGAGGCCCTCACCAAGCACCTCTTCGACAACCGCTATGGCACGGGCCAGTCAACCCTGGACGGCGTCCTGCGAGCCACCAACCTCCTTATCGCGGGCCGCCACGTGGTGGTTGCCGGATACGGCTGGTGCGGCAAGGGCATCGCTTCCCGCTTCCGCGGCATGGGGGCACAGGTGGCCGTGGTCGAGGTGGACCAGGTCCGGGCCCTCGAAGCGCTCATGGACGGCAACATCGTTATGACCATCGGCGATGCGGCACCCTGGGGAGACATCTTCATCACCGCCACCGGCGACATCCACGTCATCCGGGCCGAGCATTTCAAGGTCATGCGCGATGGCGCGATCATGGCCAACTCCGGCCATTTCGATTGCGAAATTGACTTGCCCGCCCTCAACGAATTGGCGGGCGAGCGTGTTCGTGAGGTCCGCGACAACGTCGTCGAGTACACCGTCGGGGATCGCCGGCTCCACGTCCTGGCCGAGGGCCGCCTGGTCAACTTGAGCGCGGCCGAGGGACACCCGGCGGCGGTCATGGACATGAGCTTCGCCAACCAGGCGCTCGTGGCCGAGTACCTGCGCGGCAAGCACAAGGATCTGGCCAACGGCGTGTACGACGTTCCGGAGGAGATCGACGTCGAGGTGGCTCGGCTTAAGCTGGCGGCCATGGGCATCGTGCTCGATCCGCTAACTCCCGAGCAGGCCGAATACCTGAGCTCATGGCAGCACGGCACCTGATCGCCGACGAACCGAGACGCCCGGCCAACCCCGGCCCGCATGCTAACCTTCGGGCGGCGACCTGATCGGCCCGCCCTCACCCGTCAGCCAGGACGGGCGCCCCTGGGAGAACGATGACCAGCATTCTCGACGATCCGCAGTACCTGTTCACGTCCGAGTCGGTGACCGAAGGCCACCCGGACAAGATGTGCGATCAGATTTCAGACGCCATCCTGGACGCCATCCTGGCCGAGGACCCCTACGCCCGAGTTGCCTGCGAGACGGCCACTACAACCGGCCTGGTCCTCGTTTTGGGCGAGGTCACCACCTCAACCTACGTGGATTTCCAGGCGGTCGTGCGAGACACGGTCAAGTCGATCGGCTACACCAATGCCGATTACGGCTTCGACTACCTGACCTGCGGCACGCTCGTGTCCGTCAAGGAGCAGTCCGCGGACATCGCCCAGGGTGTGGACGACGCGTTCGAGACGCGGGGCAAGAAGACGGAGCTTGGGGCCGGGGACCAGGGCATGATGGTCGGCTTCGCCTGCCGCGAGACGCCCGAACTCATGCCGCTGCCCATCGCCCTGGCCCATCGGTTGGCGCGCCGCCTGGCCGAAGTCCGCAAGAGCGGCCAGCTGCCGTACCTCCGCCCAGACGGCAAGACGCAGGTCACAGTCGAGTACGACCATGGCGTGCCGAAGCGGGTCACCAACGTCGTCGTGGCCGCCCAGCACGACCCGGACGTGGCCATCGAGAAGCTCCGCTCCGACATCACCGAGTTGGTGATCAGGCCGATCATCCCGGCCGAATTGCGTGTCAAGGATCCGGTCACGCACGTGAATGCCACGGGCCGCTTCGTGATCGGCGGACCCATGGGCGATGCCGGCTTGACCGGCCGCAAGATCATTGTCGACACGTACGGTGGCATGGCCCGCCACGGTGGCGGCGCATTCTCCGGTAAGGATCCGACGAAGGTCGACCGCTCCGCTGCCTACGCGGCCCGCTGGATTGCCAAGAACGTAGTTGCTGCCGGCCTGGCCGATCGCTTCGAGATCGAGCTTGCCTACAGCATCGGCGTCGCCCAACCGGTCTCAATCTCCATCGAAACCTACGGCACCGAGAAGGTCTCCGACGAGAAACTGCTGGCCGCAATCAAGAAGCACTTCGACCTGCGTCCGTCGCGGATCATCGAGGCCCTGGACCTGCGCCGGCCGATTTACCAGCCCACGGCCGCCTACGGTCACTTCGGCCGCACAGACCACGACTTCCCTTGGGAGCGGCTCAACAAGGCGGCCCTTCTTGCCGACGAGTGCGGTGTCGCGATGCCGGACGCGGCCGGGCACTAGCTGGCGTGTACGCCGTCGTTCTGGCAGGCGGTGGAGGGACCAGGCTCTGGCCGCTGAGCCGGCCGGAGTGCCCCAAGCCGTTTCTTCGGCTGCTCGGCGAAGAGACACTCATCCAGCGGACGGTGGCCCGCCTGGCGCCGCTCGTGGAGCCGCGGGACGTCTACGTGGTTGTGGATCGACGGCACATCGGCCTGGTGGCGGAGCAGCTGCCGGCGATTCCCTCGGTCAACGTAATCGGCGAGCCGATCGGCCGCAACACCGCCGCGGCCGTGGCCCTGGCCGCTGAGGTCATAGGCCGGCCCGGTGATGAGGTCATGCTCGTGCTGCCGGCCGATGCACATATCGCCGACGAAGCTGGGTTCAGGGCCGCCCTGGCCGCCGCCGCCGAGGTGGCTCGGGACGGCTCGTTGGTAACGCTCGGAGTCAGCCCAGACAGTCCGGAGACGGGCTACGGCTATGTTCTTTCGAAGCCGCCCGCCCGGAACGTCGCGGGCCATTCGGTCTTCTCGGTCGAGCGTTTCGTGGAGAAGCCCACGAAGGAACGAGCGGTCGAGCTACTTGCCACCGGCCTGGCGTCTTGGAACGCGGGCATCTTCGCCTGGACGAGGGCGACCATCCGCGAACGCCTGGCCCGTCACGCTCCGGACATTCTGGAGCCGATCCGGGCCATCGCCGCGAACGGCACGAACGGCGCGAACGGCACGAACGCCGCCCTGGACATCGCCTATCCGGCTATCCGCGCCACTTCCATCGACTACGCGGTCATGGAGCCGGCCTCCATCGAGGGCGCGGTCGCTGTCGTGCCGATGTCCGTCGGTTGGAGCGATCTCGGCAGTTGGGCCGCCCTGCGGGATGTCTGGCAGGGGCGGTCTGAGGATCGGCCGGACGGCACTACCATCGGCTTGGGCAATCGTCGAGACCTCGATTCGGTCGAGACCCTGGTTCTCGCCGGCGAGCGGCTCGTGGTGACCATCGGATTGACTGGCATGATCGTTGTCGATACTCCTGACGCCCTACTTATCTGTGCGGCAGATCGATCTCAAGAGGTCCGAAAGATCGCCGAAGAGATGGCGAGACTCGGCCGGTCGCCCGCCGCCAACGAGGAGAAGAAGCTTTGAGCGCCACGCAAATCGTCTTCGGCACCGATGGCTGGCGCGCGAAGATCGGCGACGACTATACGTTCGCCAACGTTCGCCGCTGCGCTCAGGCTGTGGCCGAGTATGTGATCGCCAATGGGAGCCAGTCGCGAGGCATCGTCGTCGCCTACGACAGGCGGTTCGCCAGCGAGCACTTCGCCGCCGCCGCCGCCGAGGTCGTGCTGGGCCACGGCATTCCGATCGTCTTTGCTGATCATGCCGTGCCGACGCAGATGTCCTCGTTCGAAGTTGTTCAACGCAAGGCTGCGGCCGGGATCGTCATCACTGCCAGCCACAACCCCTGGACCGACAACGGCTTCAAGATCAAATCGCCGACCGGCGCGGCCGCCGGGCCGGAGATGCTGACCGACATAGAGGCTCGCATCGCCGCCGGTGCCGATAAGCCCATCGAGAGCCGGCCTTTCGCCGATGCCGAGGCAGCCGGCCTGGTCGAGCGCTACGACTCGTTCGACGCCTATCGCACGTTCATCGGCACAAACCTGGATCTGGATCGCCTCCGCGCCGCGGACCTGGATCTGCTCGTGGATCCGCTCTTCGGCTCCGGAGCGACCTGGATCCCGCGTCTGCTCGCCGGTGGTCGGATCCGCGTCACCGAGCTGCATTCCGAGCGCAACCCGTACTTCGGCGGCGTCAATCCCGAGCCGATCCCGCCCAACGTGGACGAGGCGCTCCGGACGATCGCAGGCGGACGCTACGACCTGGGCTTGCTCCTTGACGGCGATGCGGATCGATCCGGCGCTGCGGATGAACGCGGCACGTTCATAACCACGCTCCAGATCTATGCCCTGCTCATGTACTACCTGGCAGAGCATCGGGGCCTGCGAGCGCCCGTCGTCAAGACGGTCAACGAGACGTCGATGGCCGAGCGGCTGGGCGAGCGCTATGGCGTGGAGGTCTACGAGGTCCCCGTGGGCTTCAAGTACGTCGGGCCCAAGATGATCGAGACCGGGGCGATGATGGGTGGCGAGGAGTCCGGCGGCTTCGGTTTCGGTATGCACCTGCCGGAGCGCGACGGCATCTTCGCCGACCTGATGCTGCTCGATCTCTTCCTGCGCGAGAAGGATGCGGGGCGCTGGCCCGTTTCAAAGGCGATCGCCCATCTGCACGAGATCGCGGGGCCCTCCAGCTACCGCCGCGTGGACGTCCATTTCGATCGGGCGGTCTATCCGGCGCTGAAGGATCGGCTCCTGGTCGAGCTGCCCCAGAAGGCTCCGACCGAGCTGGCTGGTCGGCCGGTCGTTCGGACGCAGACGCTCTCGACCAACGACGGCTTCAAGTTCTTCGCCGACGATGGGTCGTGGCTCCTTGTCCGCTTCAGCGGCACAGAGCCTCTCGTTCGCGTATATACGGAGGCGGTTTCGGCCGCCGCGGTGGACGCGAACCTGGTCGCTGGCGAGGCTATCGTCCGCGGAACTTGAGTCTGCCAGGGGCCCCGGACCGATCTCGGGCGGACCGGCGAAGGTAGTCGAATTGGCGGCCTCAATAACTACTGAAACAGCACCGCTGTAATCGGCTCGCAGCTGTACAGTGAGGGCCTAGCTGCCCGCCGTAGCCACCCCGTGGCCGGGCAGTGACCTCTTCGGGCAATGCAGGGCGACGGAGGGTTACAGGCGATGCACAGTTCTCTCATTGGGAAAGTCGAAAAGGCAAACCGCTACGCCCGCGAGCTTGATCGGATCTCATTCGAACAGCTCGCGGTCACGTTTAAGGGCGACAACGACACTCACACGGTTCGACTCGACAGCGAAGCTTGGCACTGCACTTGCCACTTCTTCGAGAGTTGG
>JAYVMQ010000283.1:0-7371 GCA_043758855.1 Chloroflexota bacterium | reverse complement strand
CCCAGATTGAGCATCGATACAAGTGACAGGGGCTCAAATCGGCGATTACCAGCCGAGATGGGCTTAAGAGGGAGGCAGATGAAACAGGAGCTCGTCGAGCAAATCCGTTCGGGCGACCGTCATGCCTTCGATGCCCTCGTCCGCAGCCGGATCGATGCCGTGTATCGCACCTCTCTCGCCATTCTCGGTGACCAGGCCGACGCCGCCGACGCCACGCAGGAGACCTTCGTTTCGGCCTGGTGCCATCGCGACGCACTGCGCGACCCCAACAGCTTCGATGCCTGGCTCGGCCGAATCAATGTCAATGCCTGTCGGCAGCAGCTCCGCCGTCGAGGGCGAACGAAAGTCCGCGAGATCCGACTTCTCGACCCCGAAGACGACCGGGAGCCGGCCTCTACCGAGCCGGCGCTGGCCGACCAGGTCGCGAACGCCGACACATTCGATCGAGCCTTCGCCCGATTGTCGCTAGATGACCGTTCGGTCCTCGTCCTCCACCACCTCCAGGAACGCCCCTGGCCGAAATCGCGGCCGTACTCGGCGCCCCCGCCGGAACCATCAAGTCCCGACTCCACCGCGCCCGCGCGGCCCTCGAGTCGGCGCTCGCGAAGGAGTCGCGATGAACGCGCAATTCGATCAGCTCCCGCCGGTCGACCCAACCATCCGCGAGCAGCTGACCCGGCGTTCGGCCGGCCGACTGTCCGATGGGCTGGTGGTCGATGTGTTCGCCGCGCTGGATTCGAGGCCACCCAGGCGGACGATCTGGCGGGTTCCGCGCCTCGCGATCGCGGGCATAAGCGTGGCCCTCGTCGCCGTCCTGGTGGCGACGATCGCGTTCTCGGCGTCTCGCCCCGAGCCGGCCGCTACGACACCGTCGCTCAACGGCTACCCCGCCGAGCGTGCGCTCACCGCGGCCGAACTCGCGTCAAAGATGGCCGGGCCGCCAATGCCGCTAAACACCGCGCTAGTTGCGTCGGCGACGATCGACGTGCGCGCCGATGTCTGCCCGATGAACAGTCGGCCCACCATCGGAGTCGTCGAGGGCATGGGCTCGCAGGTTTGTGTCATGGGCGCGGACCTCAGTGCAAGACTTCCCGGCCCAACCAGTACCGGCACGTTCGCCTTCCGCTACCTCGCCCGGGGCTACTTGGAGTTGCTCGGCGAGATCACTGCTGCGTCGACCTCTGGGCTTGCTTTCAGGGTCGCCGACGATTGGCCGCTCGCAGGCAAGACGTTCCTTACGCAAGGCTGGCTCTATCACACGAGCCTCACCGGCAACGATCCAAGCGCGTGCTCGCAAGCATCACCCGATGCCAACGGGACGTACTCGTGCACCATCAGCTGGATGAGCGATTCCCCGAACGCAACGGCAGTGCATGACGCCAACGGCCTGCCCGGACCACCCGCAGGCGTCACCGCCCGATCCGTCGGAATGGCGCCTGATGTCGCAGACATAGACCAAATCACCTCCGGACGGGCCTCTGGCGTCTTCGTAGTCACATCGGCCAGCGGGTCGTGTCCAAGCGCCGAGCCGCAAGACAGCCGGGGCTGTGCAATGTGGCGCGTCCTGGCGAGGGTCGCCGACATCTCGATGCCGGCGCCGAACCCCTCGGCGGCGTCGGATGCGCCTACGACGGCCCGTCCGGCCTCGCCCATCGCCAGCCCATCGGCCCGTATCGTTGTCGCGCCGACCGGCTATCCGACCGATCGAGCCCTCACATCCGCAGAACTCGCGGCGGTCATGGCCGGGCCAGCCCTGGCCGCGAACACGACGCTCATCGCGGCCGTCACAGTCGACGAAAAGCCATGTAGCGGGAACCCACTTAGCAACGGAGGCGTGGTCGAGGGCATGCGCTCGCAGGTCTGCGTTCAGGGTGACGTCCCGACGCTGCCGAAAATCCAGGGCACCTTTGCCTTCCGCTACCTGGGCCCGGAATGCTGGCGAACCTGGGCCAGATCACACCCTCTTCGTCCTCCCGGCTGCCGTTCCGCGCAGCCGGCGGATGGCCCGCTGGGCTAATGGACCCCAAGACATTCCTGGTCAGCGGCTTCCTCGTGCGCTACTCGAGCCAATGGACAATCGTCGATACCTTGAGCGGGCGGTTCCCTCCGCTCCAGTCGGTCCAGTTGGACGCCGCCGCCGGCAGCGACTCAATCGGTCCCCCGCAGGACGGCGTGTTCGTCGTGACGGCCGTGACAGTGTCGGTTCCGGCTTCGAGCATGGGTCCCCAAGGCGATGGCATCGCGTTCCATGTCCTTGCGAAAGTGGCCGATATCTCTGTGCCCGGCGCCGCGCCCTGAAGAGGTCCGCGGGCCACTCGCACGCCTCCCGGCACATACCCGGTGGCGCTAACATTCGGACACCAACCGTCGCAGCCAAGGTCGCCACGCGGCCGCCACCAGGAGTGGGTCGAATGCCGGGCTTCACCCCGTTCACGAGCAACTACCAGGATCTCTCGAGCGACCAGGGCTACCAGTTCGAGTTCCGCTGCGAGATATGCAACAGCGGCTACAGAAGCGAGTATCAGAAGAACCTTCTCGGCACTGGGGCATCGATCCTCGGCGGCGCGAGCAGCCTCATCGGCGGGCTCTGGGGAGCGCGCAACGCGGCCGACGCCGCTCACAACATCACCGACCGCGGCGCCCGGGACAAGGCCCTCCAGAAGGCGTCCAACGAGATCATGCCGCTGTTCCACCGCTGCGTGCGATGCAACAACTGGGTCGACGAGACCTGTTTCAACAAGCTGCGCGGCCTGTGCGTCAACTGCGCCCCGAACCTCGCAGTCGAGATGGAGGCCGAGCGCTCGTCGGTCGAGCTGGGGCAAATGCGCGAGGCCATGCGCACCCAAACGGTCTTCTCGGGCGACCTCAGCGCCCGTGCGACCGAATGCCCCAGCTGCGGCAAGCCGATCGGCAGCGAGAAGTTCTGCGGCAACTGCGGCACGCCTCTGGGCACGGCCAAGTGCGGCAAGTGCGGCGCCGAACTAGCGGCCGACACGCGCTTTTGCGGCAACTGCGGCAACAAAACCGCCTAGCGACGGATGTCGAGGCTGAGGCGGCTGCGGAGCACGCGGGGCCGCGAGGTCAGAGGTTCAAGCCCTCGCGCCCCGACCTAACTCAGCAATCGATGCCCTCAGCTCGTACACGGGCGGCAGTGCGGGGTTGAGGCCAAGCTCGATTGCTTCTGGCGTCAGCTGATAGCTGACTTGTTCGAATCCTACACTTCGGTTCGAGCAAACAAAGCCAGAGCCAGGGCTTGACGTCCATCTGGCCCTGAGTCGGCCCACAGCGCCGGCAGCGATGCAGGTAGGCCACGACCTCAGGCGACCGGTCTGGGCCGGCTCCCGAGCCAGCTGCTCTTCCCCATCGAGTCGAGCCATCCCGGTCTGCCAGGTGGCCACGTCGCGCGTGCGAGCGAGATGACGACCATGCTCGTCACGATCCCGCTCGAACTGGCCGTCGCCGGGCCGGGATCGTCGGCGACCAGCGGAGCAGCAACACTATCGTGGCGTAGTGGTCCAGGAACAGGGTCGTCTCGATCACGGCGGCTCGCGTACGTCGGCGTACCGCCGACGGTGCAGGTTCAGTCAGGGACGCCTCATCTGTCCTGCGACAATCAGGGAATGGATCAGGGGCTTGCCACCGTCATTGCAGCCGTGATCCGCGCTCTCCGGTTTTGCCGTCGCCTGTGCCATCGGCATCTTCGGGAATCTCGAGGCGACATTCCGCCGACTCGCGAGTTCCGTGATCACGCAGCGAGCACATTTCTCAGCTTGCGATCACGCGCCACGCCAACCCTTTCGGCGGGTTGCCCGGTGCCTGTCCGGTCACCAGGAGGCCGTCAGGGAGGATGAAGGCCTTGCCGAATGTCTGCACCGAGGCATTGCCCGGCCAATACGGCAGACTGCTGCCAGCGAGAGCGGTGAAGCTCAGGCCCGACCAGGTCTTCCCATCGAACGATGTCCAGCCCTCGAGCTGGCCGTCGGGGCCGTCCGGCGCGAACGAGACCATCCTGGTTCCGTCATCGAAGACTGTGTCCGACGGCGGGTCGGGGATCATACCGCCCGAGGCAGTCATGATTGTCGATTGGGCGAGCGTCTGCCAGACCCGACCGTCGGCCGACCACCAGCCCGTGGCCGCCTGGCCGCCCCATTCCGAGCCGATGGCGAGAAGTCCATCTCTTCCCACGTGGAGCGACTGGATCGCAACCCCCGTGAGGCCGATGCGGTTTACGTCTGCCGCATGCCACGTCCGGCCGTCGGACGACCACCAGGCTGCGGCCGCACCGGCCGGCGAGAGCGTCCCCGACGAGGAAGGCTCCGTGCCGCCCACGGACCCGCCCATGACATAGCCGCCGGACCAGCCGCGGACCACGAAGAAGTGAGCATTGCTGAATTCGCCGTCGGTTACGCCGACGGCTCGCCAGGTCTTGCCGTCCGAAGACGCCCAAATCTGTGGCTCGGTCCAACTGAGGTCTCCCACGGCGATCAGACCGGTCGGCCCGGAGGTGAGGCTTGAAACGTTCGCGCTGTCGAAGACGTGCGTGTCGGACCGGGTCCAGGTCGTGCCATCCGGCGAGGTCCAGATTGCGAAGTGATCTGGACCGCACATCGTGGCCGCGTTCGGTCCGCTGCACGGCGACTCGGCTGTAGTGCCGTAGGCGACCAGCCCGGACGGCTCGGCGAGGAGATCGATCGTGTTCGCGCCGGCGAACACGGCGTCGTCCATGAACACTCGGGTCCAGGTCGCGCCGTCGGCGGAGTTCCAGAAGGCAGCCCTGCCGGCTGTGCCGAGGCCGACGGCCCATAGCTCGCCCTTCCAGCTCACGACGTCGTCGACGACGGTCGCGTCGCCGAAGGCCACTGGCTTGGACCAGTCCAGGTCCGTCCATCCCGCCTCGGCCGCTGTCGAAGGGATCGCGCTGGCGGTCGGGCTCGAGGCTGCGCCAGAGCCCGTCCCGCCGCGGAAATACACACCGAGCGCGAGAGAGCCGGAAATGACTGCCACGACGGCGACGACCGAGACCGCCATCCGCAGTCCGGAGAACCGGCGACCCGTCCGGCTCGCCACGCCGGGCGCTTCGGTGATCGCCGCAACAGCAAAGCGCAACTCGTCCTGAACCTGTCCTGGGTCGTCCAAGAGAAGTGCCCCCTTGAGCTCGCGCTCTAGACGCTCGTCATTCATCCTCGGCCTCCCTGCGCTCGATCGGCAGCGTCCAGTGACGCGCGCATCTCGCGAAGCGCGTAATGGAGCCGCGACTTGACGGTCCCCTCACGGTCCCCAGTCCGAGCGGCTATCTGCTTTGGTGTGAGGTCGGCGACGTAGCGCAGAACGACTGCAATACGGTGGTCGGCGTCGAGACCGGCCAGCGCGGCATGAAGCACCTCTCGCTCCTGAAGCTCCGAAAGCGTATCGGGCGCCTTTCTCTCGGGTGGCTCGCTGAACGTCAACGGACCGATCTTCCGGCGCCGCAGGCGCGCTCGGCATTCGTTGGCCATTACCCGGCCGAACCAGGCATCCAGGCGATCCTGATCTCGCAGGTCCGGCCAGTGCAGCCAGGCCTGGATCGCTGCGTCGTGTACGGCATCCTCGGCCTCCGATGCGTCGCGCAGGATTATGGCGGCCAGCCGATACTCACGATCGAGCCGGCTCTGGGTGAACTGATCGAAGGCGCGGCGGCGATCCGCCTCGGTGCTCGCCACCACAGGAGTCACGGGCATCGGTTTCTCCAGTCGCTCGATCCTCTGCATACCCAATAGATGCCGGCCGGGTCGAACCGGTTCAATCTTCGCCAGCAGTCTGGGTGCGGGCACCGGCAGTGCCGGCGCGGGTGGTCACGGACAGGCGGACGGGTAGACGAGGGTGGTTCGGTTCGGCGCCAAGTGCTGGTACCCGTGTCTGCTGCGCTCGGCACGCTAGAAGCTGGGGTCCCCCCGCGGGGTCCCCAGCGTAGCCTCCGGCCGCGTGCTAATGCAGCGTCCCGAAGAGGTCCAGCTCATCGCCTATCGGTGTGGATCACCCACTCCCGACAAGGCTAATTGCAGTAGATCCACGTATTGGACATCGTGTTGCCGGAGGAGATCCCCGACGTCGTCGAGTCCGTTTGGGACGCCACGATGTTCCACTTGATCTGGTTGGGCTCGGAGTAGGCGCCGGTCCACGCGTTGGCGTTCGTCCGCGACACCTGCATGCTAGACCAACTTGTCTTGCCATATTTCGCCAGGTCAGTCACGCCGCCCTGCCGCTCATCGATCCATTCCGCGCTCGCCCTGGGGTCCCAGCCATTCATGTTTACGATCGCGCTGCCCCAGTAGCCGGTTGTCGCGTCAACGACCTGCACGGAGGCGTTTGGATAGCTGTAGAGGACGTAGGCGTACAGCCGGTCACCGCCCTTCGGGTAGAAGTTGAAGTAGACGGTGCCGTAGTCGTGTCCGTTCCCACCGATGAGCTCGTAGAAGGCAGCGTACGCCAGGTTCGGCGGTGCCCAGGCAATAGATCCGGTCTGGATCAAGGGGATGCCTGAAGCGTCACCTCCGAGGCCCACCCAGGACGAGACTCTGGCAGCGGAGCCGCAGGTCGCATAGACAGGGGTCGGCTGGACGTACCATGCCGCCACGCCGTTGAACGAGTACGTTGATGTTGCTCTCACGTCTGAGCCGCCCCACACGCGGCTAGTTCTTGTGGTGACCGTGTTGGACATGGTGTGATCGACGCAGAGCCCCCGGGTTCGCGACGCAGAGCGGCTGCGGCCGACTCCCAGACCGGCCTGCCGCATCGCATCCCGGACCGTACGGAGGTTGTGGCTGGCGACAACGTCGTCTGGTGCGGCCACGATGTCAAACCCGAGCGGCGGAACTTCCACGTCAACCGCCGTCCCGATGTCATAACGCACATCTACCCAGCCGTTCGCTTCGAGGCTGCTCGACACCGGCAGGTAGAGCTGTGACCCCGCGGGACATGACGAGATGGGCAGGCTGCCCGCGGGATCTGCAGTCGCAGCGGCTGCAACCGGCACACCGGCTTGCGTCAGAACGAACGCGACTCCGATTGGCACACCCAAGCGGACCACCGCAAGACCAGGCGTTCTCATGCTCGTCCTCCTCTAGCAATGCGAGACCCGAAACTCGTTCGGGCGGATGACCATCTCCCCTTGGAGAGAATGCAACCACCACCAATCAAATTCGACTGGTGTAGGAATGCCAATAGGCCACGTGACGTAGTATTGGCGGCGCTTCACTGACGACGGCCCATAGCCGGACTGGATCTACGTCTATGGCGCTGCCGGGCTCGATCGTTCGGAATCCACAGCTCGCCCGTCTTGACGTAGGGCTCCTCGGGTGGCTCGGGCACTTCGACGGGATCGGTCAGACCCGC
>JAYVMQ010000282.1:0-5838 GCA_043758855.1 Chloroflexota bacterium | reverse complement strand
CTTGTCCGCAGCCCACGGACCGCTGCCCCCAGGACCGCGATGAATGTCATGCAGGCGAGGTTCTCCAATGGCTGAGCCTATCTCCCCCGCGACAGCCGTCAAGAGGCCTCACGGCAATCTCAACCTGCTATTGGTCATGCTGGGCTTTCTTGTCGTCGCCGCGATCGCGGCCGGCGGATATGGCCTGTGGTACATCTTGATCGGACCGAGCAGCCTCACCGCCGTGGGCACTGCCGCGCCGGTAATTCCGGCCGGAGCGGCCGTGGCTGTGCCTACCTCGTTCGACGGCACCTGGAACGTGAGCACCGCCCTCGGTGCGGCCGGCGATGGCACGGCCTCGTTCGTCGGCTACCGGGTCCAGGAGCAGCTCGTAGGCGTCGGGGGGCACGAGGCGGTGGGCCGGACGCCCAAAGTGACCGGCTCGATGACCCTCTCGGGCAGTGTGGTCGACAGCGTTCAGATCACGGCCGACCTGACCGCCCTGGTCAGCGACAACGACCAGCGCGAGAATCAGCTGCGCCGACAGGCCATCGAAACCGACACCTTCCCGACCTCGATGTTCAAGACGATCGCACCGATCGACCTGGGCACACTGCCGGGAGATGGTAAGACGGTCCATGCCACGGCCACAGGCGCACTCACCATCCACGGCGTCACCAGGACGGTCACGATCGACCTTGCCGTGCAACGCCAGGGCGGCATCGTTGCCGTCGCCGGATCGGTCCCAATCGTGTTCGCGGACTGGTCGATCCAGAAGCCAACCAGCTTCTCGCTCCTTTCGGTTGACGACCACGGAACCATGGAACTTCACCTACTGTTCACGCACGCCTGATCGCTGTCGTCGATGCAGGCCCCATTCGCTGATCGAAACCTGAGGAGACTCGATGTCGTTCATGCGCTTCCTGGGAGGCCACCCCGCGGATCCGGCGACGGCGGGCGTCGTGGATCGGCCCTCGTCCCTGGCTGAGGAGACCGATGCTATTCGCCATATCGTGACCCGTCTGGAGTCGCTGCCGCCGGAACAGGCACGGCTGCTGGCAGGCATGGCCTACATCCTGGCCCGAGCCGCATACGCGGACCTCGATATCAGCGAGGCAGAGACCACGGCCATGGAGAAGGAACTGGACGCGATGGGGCTGGACGCGTCGCAGGCGGTGCTGGTCGTGGAGATGGCGAAGCTCCAGGAGAAGACGACGGGAGACACGAGCGACTACCTGGCCACACGAGAGTTTCGCGACCGTTCCACGCCCGAACAGCGCCTGAGCGTCCTGCGAGCCTGCTATCGGGTTTGTTGCGCGGACGAGTCCCTCAGCGGGTCCGAGAGCGCCACCCTCAACGAGATCGCCAGTGAGCTGGAAATCTCACGCGAGGACGCGGCGGCCGTCCGGGCGGAGTTCGCGGAATGGATCTCGGCCCGCCTGGGCTTCGGCACGGTCAAGGACAGTCTGGGCTAGCCGTCGGGCGCAAGCCCGCCACGGGTCGCCGGAACAGGTCGGAGGCGAGGCGTCCTGACGCTATCCGGGTCTACTGCGCCGTCCAGCCGCCGTCGATCGGAAGGATCACGCCCGTGATCAGGCCCGCTGCACGGGATGACAGGAAGACGACCGCGGCGGCAACATCGGCCGTGGTGCCGACCCGGCCAACCGGGATCCGGGCGAGGACGCCGGCAAGGAACGCCGGATCGTCGAGACGTTCGGCCGTACCGGGCGTGTAGATCCACGTCGGCGCGATCGCGTTGACCGTCACGCCGTGCGGCGCCCATTCGAGAGCGAGGACCTTCGTCAGCAGGTTCACTCCACCCTTGCTCGCCGAGTAGACGGCATGGCGCCGGATCCCCACGAGCCCGGCCTGCGAGCTGAGGTTGACGATGCGTCCGTAGCCTCGATCGACCATGTGGCGGCCGACGGCCTGGCTGGTGAAGAAGAGGCCCTTGAGGTTGACGGCCATCATCGAGTCCCAATCGTCCTCGCGGACGTCAAACGCGTCGTGGTTTGCGCCGAGTCCAGCGTTGTTGACGAGAATGTCGATCCGGCCGTGGGCGGCGACGGCAGAATCGACTGCCGCGCGGATGCCGGGGACGTCCGTGACATCGAGCTGCAGCGCCTCAACGCGCCCCCCGTCCGGGGCAGTCCAGGCGACGTCGGCGTCGGGGTCGCGGACGCCAACGAGGACCAGAGCGCCACTGGCTGCCAGCGCCCTCGCCACATCCCGCCCGATGCCCCGGCCGGCCCCGGTTACCAGGGCCACCTGCCCGGTGAGGTCAAAATCAGGTCTGTCCATGACACCATCCTACGTTTCACCGCAGCGCGGCTGCGGCTGTACCTGTTGCTTTACCCGCGACTGCGACAGAGTACAGAAGCGGCCTTACGCGGCTCGGCGCGGGAGGCCGACGGATTCAGCGCCGAACCACGTGCCAGAACTGCCCTTGACGATAGCTACGGCGTTCTCCAGGGCCCCGATTGCGGCGAACCGGCCGCCGCCCGCGACAAACTCTGCGCAGGCCCGGACTTTTGGGGCCATCGAACCGGTCGGCCAGGCGCCGGCAGCCAGGCCCTCCGAGGCCTCTTCGACCGACATTCTCAGGATGGCCTCCTGGCGCGGCGTTCCCCATCGGCGGTAGACGGCGTCGACGTCGCTTAACAGCACCAGCCCATCGGCATCGACCGCACGGGCGAGCACCACCGCGGCAAGATCCTTATCGATGACGGCCTCCACGCCCTCGAGGCGCCCATCAGGGCGCAAGACGACCGGCACTCCCCCACCCCCCGACGCGACGACGAGCACTCCCGCTTCTACCAGAGTCCGGATCGCCCCGGCTTCCACGATGCGAATTGGCGGCGGCGACGGGACAACCCGGCGCCAGTTCTTGCCATCGGGCGCGACGCTCCAGCCGCGTGAAGCCGCGTGATCGCGGGCCGTGGCCTCGTCATATATCGGGCCGACCGGCTTGGTGGGGTTGGTGAAGGCCGGGTCGTCGGCCGGCACAACCGTCCGGGTCACGATCACGGCTATCTCGCGGTGCCGGCCACGCTCGAGAAAGGCGTCGTTCAGGGCCTGAGCGAGCAGATACCCGATCTGGCCCTGCGTCTCCGCGCCGAGGACGTCGAGCGGCGGCGCCGGCACGACCGACGCGGCCATCTCTGCCCCAATGGCAAGAAACCCCACCTGGGGACCGTTGCCGTGAGTGACAACGATTTCCGCACGGCTGCCCTCAGCGAGCGTGACGAGGCCACGGGCCGCCGCGACCAGATTGCGGCGCTGGACCTCGGTAGAACCAGGCTCGCCGCGTCTGATCATGGCATTGCCGCCGAGGGCGATGACCAGCCGAGTCATCCGGCCCGCTCCAAACGCTCCTCGCCGGTGATGAGCGTGTACAGGAGCGCCTGCTCGGTGTACCAGCGGTTCTCCGCTTCGTCCCAGACGCGCGACTGCGGCCCGTCGATGACCTCGTCGGTGACCTCATCGCCGCGGTGGGCGGGCAGGCAGTGGAGGAAGATGGCCCGCTTAGAGGCCAGCGTCATCAGCGCGGCATCGACTTTGTAGCCGGCGAAGATCCGCGCCCGCTCCTCACGTTCCTTCTCCTGGCCCATGCTGGCCCAGACGTCCGTATAGACCGCATCCGCGCCGCGAACCGCCTCGCGGACATCATGGCCCAGCTCGATCGCGCCACCGTGCCCATCAGCCTGGGCACGCGCCGCCTCGACAATCTCTGCTTTGGGCTCGAATCCCTGCGGAGTAGATATGGCCAGCGTGAAGCCCAGGTACGCGGCGGCCTGGATCAGCGAATGGCAGACGTTGTTGCCGTCGCCGATGAAGGCCACCCGGAGTCCGGCCAGGTCGCCGAACTCCTCCTGGAGAGTCATCACGTCAGCCAGCGCCTGGCAGGGGTGGTGGTCGTCGGTAAGAGCGTTGATGATCGGGATCGTGGCGTACTGCGCCAGCTCGTCGACCCGTGACTGCTCGAATGTTCGGATGGCGATGGCCGAAAGGTAGCGCGATAAGACCCGGGCCGTGTCGGCGATCGTTTCGCCGCGGCCGAGTTGGAGCTCGTCGGGGCGGAGCGTGATGGGCAGCATGCCGAGACCGAAGGCGGCTGCTTCGAAGCTGACCCGTGTCCGTGTCGAGGGCTTGTCGAAGATGAGTCCGAGCCGGCCACCCGCCACGGCTTCGCGGGCCTGGCCTTTGAGCGTCTTGAGGTGGGCTGCCAGTTCGAGGTTGGAGCGGATCCCATCCCGCCCCAAGGAATCCAGAGTCAGGAGATGGCGCGTCATGACGGTGTCTCCGGCTTGTGGCGAGTTCGGGCTAGTGGCGAGTTCCCGACGTCGAGCCGGCCCGCGCCCGCTCGACGATCGGAGCAAGAAGTTCGGTCAAATTAGTTTGCGCGGCCGCGTCGCCCGTCAGTTCCTCGAGTTCGTACCGAACGCGCACAACCGGCTTCGTCAGCTTGAGGACGCGTGTCAAGTCGATGGGCGTGGCTGAGAGCACCAAGTCCGCCGGCATGGCGTTCAGCGCGTTCTCCAGCTCGGTCATCTGACCCTGGCCGTAGCCCATGGCCGGGAGCAGACGTTCCAGGGCCGGGTACTTATGTAGCGTCTCGGCCAGCTCGCCCGTGGCGAACGGAACCGGATCGACGATCTCGGCGGCGCCAAACCGTCGTGCGGCCACGATGCCGGCGCCGTAGGTCATGCCGCCATGCGTAAGTGTTGGTCCGTCCTCGACGACGGCCACGCGCTTGCCGGCGATGTCGCCGCCCTGAAGAGTCAGAGTCGAGCGCGCCAGGATGACTCGCGCCCTCGGGTTCATCGAGGTCACGCCGGCTCGCACTTCGGCGACCTGCTCAGGCGTGGCGGAGTCGACTTTGTTGATCACCACCACGTCGGCCATGCGGACGTTGATCTCGCCGGGGTGGTAGTGCATCTCGTGACCCGCTCGCAGAGGATCGGCCACGACGACGAAGAGATCCGGGCGGTAGAACGGGAAGTCGTTGTTGCCGCCGTCCCAGAGCACGACATCGGCCTCCGCCTCGGCCTGACGCAGGATGGCCTCGTAATCGACACCGGCGAAGAGGACGCGCCCGGCATCGAGATGCGGCTCGTACTCCTCGCGCTCCTCGATCGTGGTCTCGTAGCGGTCGAGGTCGGCATAAGTGGCATAGCGCTGGACGCGCTGGGCGACGAGATCGCCGTACGGCATCGGGTGGCGAACCACTACTACCTTGAGCCCGGCCTTTTCGAGCTGGGCCGCCAGGTAGCGAGTGGTCTGGCTCTTGCCGGCCCCGGTCCGCGTCGCTCCTGTGGCCACGATGGGCTTGCTGCTGGGCAGCTGCGTTCGGGCCGGCCCGAGCAGTTCGAAGTCGGCACCGCCGGCGAGTGCGCGGCTGGCCGAGTGCATCACATGCTCGTGCGTGACGTCGCTGTAGGCGAACACGACGAGGTCGATCCGTTCGGTCGCGAGCAGACGCTCCAGATCCGTCTCGGCCACGATCTGTATGCCGTCCGGGTAGAGAGAGCCCGCGAGTTCTCGCGGGTAGCGTCGCCCGGCAATGCCCGGGATCTGAGTCGCGGCCGTAAAGGCCACGACCTCGACGTCCGGGTCATTGCGATAGACAACGTTGAAGTCATGGAAGTCGCGCCCAGCGGCCCCCATGATCAAAACACGAATGCGATCCATGGCGATTCCGGCCCTTCCGCAGTCGCGCCCTAGGTCAATCCCGGCAGCGAACTTTGGGCTGACGAGCCGGTTCCGCCGCTGGTCCAGCGGTCGTCAAGCCTCCGTACTATCGCCCGTGTGGCCGGCACGCGCAAGTGCCCACCGCCAGGAGCAGCGCCAGGCGAACCC
>JAYVMQ010000281.1:0-4681 GCA_043758855.1 Chloroflexota bacterium | reverse complement strand
GTGGCGACGTCGACGTGAACCCGGTGCCCCGCGGACTGCCGACTCGCCGTGAACGGCTGCGTCCCGGTCAGGGGGTGCCGCTGACGCGACGCGCCCGGCGTCTGCCGCGGATCCTCACACCCGGGGAGGTCGACCAGCTGAGCGTCGCGCTTCGCACCCACCGCGACCGGGCGCTGGTCGCCGCGATGGTGTTTGGCGGGCTGCGCCGATGCGAGGTGCTCGGGCTGCGGCTGGAGGACCTGCGGGTCGCGGAACGGCGGGTGTTCATCGCCGAGGGCAAGGGCGGCCACCAGAACGGGGAGCGCCGTCATCCACAACCACGCGTCTTCCACCGAGGAGAACGGCACTGGGTTGGACGTCTCAGTGCCCGCCGGAGTAGCCTGACTGACAAGTCGCTGACTGGTCAGTCAGTCAGATGATGGTCGGGACCGAGACGAGGACGTGGGCATGGCGACGTTGCCGCAGCAGCGCAAGGAGCAGACCCGCGCCAAGATCCTCGATGCGGCGGCAGTCGTGTTCGCTCGTCGTGGCTACGAGGCGGCAAAGGTCGAGGAGATCACGGTCGAATGCGGGATCGCGAAGGGCGCCCTCTACGGGCACTTCGCGAGCAAGGAGGACTTGTTCCAGACGATTCTGCTGGAGCAGGTGAACCGGCGGATTTCCGAGACTGCGGCGCAGTTCGCGCCCGGTCTGTCGTTTCGGGAGAGCATCCTGTGCATCCTGGACGCGTCGTGGTCTTCGTGCCGCACCGACCCGACCTGGTCACCCCTGTTCGCCGAGTTCTGGGCGCTCTCTAGCCGCAGCGCGTGGGCACGCGACGCTGCCGCGACGCTGTTCGATCACTGTGCCTCGGCGCTGGGACGTTTTCTGTCCGACGCGAAGAGGCAGGGTCTGGTTCGGGCGGACCTCGACGTGGATCGCACGTGTCGGCTGCTGCTGGCGTTGAACGACGGCCTGGTCGTGCAGTGGCAGGCGCAGCCGGCCTCGGTGGACCCCGGGCAGTTCCACGAGGCGATGGCCGACATGATCTGTGCCTACGTGGGAAACCAGCACGGAGCTCCGCCGTCCCCCCGGAAGCGGGCCGGTTCTCCCACCCCCGCCCGACGGGCGGCTCGCTCATGACCGCGGGCTACCGGCATTTGGAAGTTCTCGCCAGCACCGAATGGTTGGCCGAGCACCTCGGCGACCCGAGCGTGCGGATCGTGGACCTGCGCTACGGGGTGCGTGCCGGCGCAGACGGGGCCTTCCACGGTGCGTCGGGGCGCGACGCGTACAGCCAAGGGCATATCCCGGGTGCAGTGTTTGTGGACGTCCTGGCTGACCTATCCGATCCCGATGACCCGATCCCGATGAACATCCTGTCCCCTGCCCGGTTCGGGGCCCTGATGGGCCAGCTCGGTGTCGGGGACGACACCACCGTGGTGGTGTACGACGATGCTGGCGGGACCTGGGCTGCCCGGCTGTGGTGGGCGCTTCGCTACTACGGCCACGACGCGGTGATGCTCCTCGATGGTGGCCTCACCAGTTGGCTCCGCGAGGGCCGAGAGGTCCAGACCACGACGCCGGTGAACGAGCCGGCGCGCTTTCACCCCCGCCCAAGGAAGGAGCTCAGGGCGACCTGCGAGCAGGTGCAGGAAGCCATCGGGCGCGCTGGGGTCTGCATCATCGACGCGCTTCCGGCGCGGTTCTACGCCGGCGACGCCTGCTTGTTTCCGACCCACCGGGCCGGACACATCCCGACGGCCGTCAACGTCCCCGCACCTGCCAATGTCGACCCGCTCTCCCAGACTCTGCTGCCCGCCGACGTACTGGAGGATCTCTGGCGAGACACCGGCGTTAGCCCGCACCAGCAGGTCATCACCTACTGCGGCTCCGGCGCGTACGGAGCCTTCGACCTGTTCGTGCTCTACCTGCTCGGCTACGAGAACGTGAGCCTCTACGACGGGTCCTGGCAGGAGTGGGGCGCCAACCCCGCCCTGCCCGTCGAGACCGGCAGCACCTCCCGTGGCGACGCGGCCTACGGCCCCATAGACGGGACGTCCGCATAGGCGGCCCCAGCACGGCTTCCATCACTGATCACCCACGTCAAAGGAGTTCAACAGTGGCACGCATCGCGCTGGTCGATCCGGACCAGGCAACGGGAAAGACCAAGGACGTCTTCAACCGGGTGAAGGCCTACTACCAGATGGTCCCGGGCCTACAGAAGGGACTGGCCTACCTGCCGGAGACAACCGACGCACTGTGGACGCTGAGCCTGGCCACGGCGAGCGAGGGCACGATCCGCGAGGAGCTCAAACGGGTCTTCTTCGCGGTCACCGCGCACGAGGTCGAGTGTGAGTACTGCACCGCCGCGCACATGCTTGCCCTGCTCGGCAAGGAATGGAGCCACGAAGAGTGCGTCGAGGTGATCGAAGGCAAACCCTCCGCGCGACTGTCGGACAAGGACAACGCGGCCGTGAACTTCGCCCGGGTCGTCGGGCGGCGACCAGCCGGCGTCACAGACCAGATGACTAATGACCTGCGAAACATCGGGTGGACCGACGCGGAGATCGTCGAGATCGTGGCGTCGGTGGCACTCATGCGCTACACGAGCACCGTCGCCAGCGCCCTCGACGTGCCGCTGGAAGCAGCGATGGAAGGCGTCGGCGTGAACTGCGGCGTCCCCCTCGATCGCCGCGACACCTGACACCCAGACCTAGTCGCATACCGAACGACCGGCTGGCCGTGCGAGAGGGATCTGAGAGGAGCACCCCCGTGCACATCTGGGCAGAGCAGCTTCTCCCGCGACTGACGGACGTGGCCCTGGGGACCACAGAGGTCCGCCGCCACCGGGAACGTGCCATGGTGGGGCTGCGGGGCGAGGTCGTCGAGATCGGTTTCGGGTCAGGGCTCAACGTGCCGCTGTATCCGCCGGCGGTGCACACCGTGTATGCCGTCGAGCCCTCGATGGTGGGCCGCCGACTCGCCGCCGGCCGGGTCGAGGCCTCGCCGGCGTCGATCACCTTCGTCGGCCTGGACGGGCAGGCCCTGCCGTTGCCGGACGACTCTGCCGACATGGCGTTGAGCACCTTCACCCTGTGCACCATCCCGGACCCGGCCCGCGCTCTGCGCGAACTGCACCGGGTCCTTCGGCCCGGCGGCCGGTTCCACTTCCTCGAGCACGGCCTGTCTCCCGAGCCGTACACCGCCCGCTGGCAACACCGGCTCAACGGGGTCCAGCAGCGCGTCGCCGGCGGCTGCAACCTCGACCGTCAGGTAGACCAGATCGTCGCCGACGCCGGGTTCGCGATCCAGGACATGAGCATCGACCAGATGCGCGGACCACGACTGACCCGACCGTGGGGACATCTGTTCCGCGGCGTCGCGATCAAAATCAGCGCGTCCGTGAGTCCGTGAGCATCGGAGACCGGCACACGGTGACGGCGGCGCGAACGGGCATCGTCCTTGGCGGCGCGCTCGCTCTGCTACCGGCCCTGGGCATCGCCGTGAGCCGTCAGGTCCGCGGCCGGTTCGGGCGCCCCACCGTACGCCGAGGAACCGCCGCGCTGTCCGCCGTCCCGGCCGCAATCGACGTGAGCGTGCCCGGGCCCGGCAACGCCCGGCTGCGCGGATGGTTCCTGCCCGCAACACGGGCACCTGAGCAGGGCCCGGCTGCGCTGGTCATGCACGGCTGGGGAGGCAGCGCGCTCGACATGGCGCCACTCGCAGCACCGCTACGCGAGGCCGGCGTGCACACGCTGCTGCTGGACGCTCGCGCGCACGGGCGCAGCGATGACTCCACCATCACCTCGATGCCGCACTTCGCCGAGGACGTCGCGGCCGGGCTGAGTTGGCTGCGCGCCCATCCGCTGGTGGACCCCGCCCGCATCGTCCTGGTCGGGCACTCCGTCGGCGCGGGTGCCTGCCTGCTCGCGGCTCATCGTGACCCGGGTGTCGCCGGTGTGGTGAGCCTGTCCTGTATGGCCGAGCCCCGCGCCGTCATGACCCGGCTTCTGTCGGGCGCACACCTGCCAGGGGCGGTCCGCTGGCTCGCGCTGCGCTACGTCGAGCACGCCATCGGGATGGGTTTCGCCGCCTTCACCCCGCTGACCACCCTGCCAACGCTGACCATGCCCGTCCTGCTCATCCACGGCGAGCTGGATCAGGTCGTGCCGGTCACCGACGCCCACCAGTTGGCCGCCGTGGCACCCACGGCCCGCCTTCTCGTCGTCCCCGGCGTCGGTCACGCCGACATCGAGGGCGTTGCCGCGGTCAGCGCCACCGTCCGAGAGTTCGTGGCCCGTGCAACCCGGCCGCAGCCAGCAGATAAGAATCAGCCGTGCCAGCCTGAGACCACGCACCCCGCCTGACCGGCGTACGCACCGATGGCGGGATCCGGGCCGGCGAAACCAGGCGGAAACCGCGCTTGCCTATCCTGTGCCGCATCCGCTGGCGGCAAGGAGCACACATGCCCGATCTGACCCGCCGACAGGTTCTCGCCGGCACGGCCGGCACCGCCTCTGCGCAGGCCGCGACAGCGAATGGTGCGCGAGCGAGCAGCTCAGGTGTTAGCCGCAATACCGTTCAATTAGAGTTACAGCGGTGTAGTTTGTTGGTATGCCCCGTACTGGTTGGAGGAAGTCCGAGTCGGACCGGCGGTTGCCGGATCTGGTGTCGGTGGGTTTGCTGATGAAGGTCTTTC
>JAYVMQ010000280.1:0-9449 GCA_043758855.1 Chloroflexota bacterium | reverse complement strand
TCGATCCGATCGGGGTCTTTGCCGCTGCCCTGGACTTGGGCCTGGGGCCGTGTCTGTGGCTTGCGCCGGACCAGGGTTTCGCCCTGGTAGGTGTTGGCTGCGCCTGGTCCGTGCTCGCCGAAGGCCCGGTGCGGTTTCAGGCCGTTGCCGATGCGTGGGAGCGGCGGCTCTCCGGCGCTCGGCTCCATATCGCCGCTACGGCCGGGCGTCGTGTCGGGCCGTTGCTCGTCGGCGGACTGGGCTTCACCGGCGAGGCTCCGCGGGACCCGCTGTGGACGCCTTTTGGGGCTGCCTCAATGGTGCTGCCCGAGCTCCTCCTCGTTCAAAGCGGCGACCGCGCCTGGCTGACTTCGTCGTTCATCGCCGGACGCGAGCAGGACAGTGGGTCTGCGGTGACCGACGCTCCGGATCGGCTGGAGGATCTGTGGCGCGGCCTTGTCGCGGCTTCCGGTCCCATTGCCCTCTCCCTGAAACGGCCGCGCAGCCCCGAGCGGCTTGCCCTCGTGGCCGAGCACCCGGACCGTCCAACCTGGGAGCGGCTCGTGGACCGTTTCGCCGGCGCCGTGGGCCGCGGACGATTGGACAAGGTCGTCCTGGCCAGGCGGGCCGATCTGACGGCAGCGATCGCCATAGACGTGGTCGCCGCGCTGCAGCGGCTGGCCGCGGCGTCGCCCAACTCGACGACTTACGCGATCACCCGTGGCGGCAACATATTCATCGGCGCCACACCGGAGCGACTGATCGCAACGCAGGGAGCCAAGTTCCAAACGGTAGCGATCGCTGGGTCCATCCGTCATGCGGACGACGCTGCCGATGAGGCTGCCCTCGCCGCGGAGCTGCTGACAAGCGGCAAGGACCGAGAGGAACACAGGATCGTGGTCGAGATGTTGCGCACGATGCTCTCTCCGATCGCCTCGGAGATCGTCGTGGCAGCAGCGCCTGTAGTCGCCAAATTCGGGCCCGTGCAGCACCTCGTAACTACCGTGACGGGGCGGCTACGCGACAGGGCCGGCATCCTTCCCCTTGCCGGTCTCCTGCACCCCACTCCAGCCGTCGGTGGCGAGCCACGTACGCTCGCCCTCGAGTTGATCGCGGAACACGAGGGCTTTGAGCGGGGTTGGTACGCCGGCCCGCTCGGTTGGGTCGGAGCGGACGGTGATGGTGAGTTCGTCGTTGCTCTCCGGTGCGCGGTTGTCTCTGGACACACCGCGGCGCTATTCGCCGGGTGCGGAATCGTCGCGGACTCCGATCCGGCTCGGGAATGGGAAGAGTCGCGAAACAAGATGCAGGTCGTGGCCTCGGCGCTGGGTGAAGTGCAGCCATGACTAACGCCGTCGAGCCGTTGCGGGCCTTCGTCGACGAGCTGACCCGGGCCGGCATTCACGAGGCGGTCATCTGCCCGGGATCGCGATCGACGCCGCTGGCCCTGGCGGTCCACGCGCATCCGGCAATTCGGAGCCGCACAGTCCTCGACGAACGAGCCGCGGGCTTCTTTGCGCTGGGCATGGCCCGCGCGAGTCGGCTGCCGGTTCTGGTTCTGTGCACGTCCGGAACTGCGGCCGTGAACCTGGCACCGGCGATCGTCGAAGCCTTCTATGCGCGCGTGCCACTCGTCGTCGTGACGGCCGATCGTCCGCCGGAACTCCGCGATCGCGGATCGGCCCAGACGATTGACCAGGTCCGACTCTACGGAACGCAGGTCAAGTGGTTCGTCGAAGTGCCCACTCTTGACGCCACGCCGGACCTGCTCGCCCACGTGCGCTCCGTTGCCGGTCGAGCCGTGTCCACAGCTCGTGCTGGACCATGCGGGCCCGTCCACGTCAACTTCCCGTTCCGTGAGCCGCTTATCCCGTCCGGCCCTCTCGGGCCGCTGGCAACCGAGCCACTGGAGCGCGCAGCTCTGCCGGGCCCCACGGCTCCTTTCGCGGCCGCGATTGAGGGGCAGCGCATCCTATCCGCCGCGGACGTCTCAGCCATAGCGGGCAGGCTGGCCACGCTCGACCGAGGCCTGATCATCGCCGGTCCCCAGGACGATCCGGCACTCCCGGCGGCGCTGGCTCGACTGGCGGCCGCGACCGGCTACCCGATCGTTGCCGATCCCCTCTCGCAGGCGCGGCTAGGACCGCACGACCGTTCGCGACTTGTCGCCCGCGGTGATCTGATTGCGCGCCCGGGCAAGTGGATCGATGCCCACCAGCCCGAGATCGTAATCCGTTTCGGGGCGATGCCCATCTCGAAGACGATTCTGCAATTGCTTCAGGCGGCCAGACCCGCGCAGCTCGTCGTCGACGGAGACGGCGGATGGCGCGAGACGGCGCTTCTTGCCACAACCTTCGTACACGCCGACGGGGCGGCTTTCGCCGACGCCCTGGGCGCGGCGCTTTCCCCGTCCGGACGCGCCTCGAGCTGGACCTTGGACTGGCTGGCCGCCGACCGGGCTGCCGACGCCGCGATTGATGCCTGGCTTTCCAACCAGGCCCACTCGGATGAATCGTTCGAACCCCTGCCGTTCGCTGTCCTGACAAAATTGATGCCTGAGGGAGCACTTCTATGGGCGGGCAACTCCATGCCTGTCCGCGACATGGACGCATATCTTCCGAGCCGGTCCAGAGCGATCCGATGCTTTGCGAATCGAGGCGCCAACGGGATCGATGGAGTGGTCTCGAGCGCCCTCGGTGCCGCGGCGGCCAACCTCGGGCCGGTCGTCCTCGTTGTCGGCGACCTCTCGTTCCTGCACGACCTCAACGCCCTGGTGATAGCCAAACTGCACCGGCTCTCGGCCACGATCGTGCTTACAAACAACGACGGCGGGGGGATCTTCTCATTCCTGCCACAGGCCTCGGCCGACAACCCGGAAGTGGGGCTGCCGGAGGCGTTTGAAGAACTGTTCGGGACACCCCACGGAGTGCAGTTCGGGCCGATCGTCCAGGCGTTGGGATCCGAGCACCGGGTCGTCCATTCGGGCGACCTGCGCGAGGCGCTGGCTGGCTCCATAGGCGTGGCTGGCGTGCAGGTTCTCGAGGTTCGGGCGGATCGGTCCAGAAATGTCGTCCTCCACCGCGAAGCCGCGGCAGCAGTGGCCAAAGCCCTCGACGCCCTGTTGAGCGCGGACGACCGGCTGTGACTCGTCAGCTTGTGGACGGCGTTCGATACGAAGTTCGTGTGGTTGGGGACGGGCCGCCGTTGCTGCTGCTGCACGGCTTCACCGGGCGGGGCGCGGGCTGGGGGCCTCACCTACCGGTTCTGCGCCGCCGGTTCACGACGATCGTCGTCGATCTCCTCGGGCATGGACGCTCGGACTCCCCAGAAGATCCTGCCCGCCACGCTGTTGAGAGGCAGGCCGCGGATCTTGCCGAGATCGTGAGGCAAGTTGCCGGGGGTCCGGCCGACGTGCTCGGCTATTCGTTCGGGGCTCGGGTCGCGCTGATGCTATCTATGAACGCCCCGTCGACCGTTCGACGCCTGATCCTGGAGAGCCCTTCTGCCGGCATCGCCGATCCGGTGCAGCGGCAGGTCCGGCGCGCCGCCGATGAGGCCCTGGCCGCCGACCTGGAGCGCGACGGCATGGCCACCTTTGTGGCCCGTTGGGAGGGCCTCAATCTATTCGCTGACCAGACCCGACTCTCTACCGCGGTCCGACGGCGCCTCCACGAGGGGCGGCAGCAAAATCGTCCGAGCGGCCTGGCGGCCAGTCTACGTGGGGCGGGCCAGGGAACGATGACCCCGCTTCACGGCCGCCTCGCAGAGGTCCAAGCGCCTACGCTCGTCATTGTCGGTGGGCTGGACCCCGTACGTGCCCGTTCGGAGCTAGTGGCTGCCCACATTCCTGGAGCAGGTCTTGCCGTCGTCCCAGGCGTCGGGCACGCACCTCACGTCGAGGCTCCGGCTCGGTTTCAGGCCATCGCTCTGGCCTTCATGTTGGCCCCAAATTCAGCCACGCTAACTACCACCGCCGAGGAGATTGTCTAAATGGCCAACATCGGCTGGACGCCGGTCACCGACTACAGCGACATCCTGTACGACCATTCCGGGACCGGCATAGCCCGGCTGACGATCAATCGACCGGCGGTGCGGAACGCCTTCCGACCGGAGACTATCGGCCAGCTCATCGACGCCTTCCACCGTGTTCGCGATGACGCGTCGATCGGGTGCGTTCTCCTGACCGGCGCCGGAGATAAGGCCTTTTGCGCAGGCGGCGACCACAATGTGCGGGGGCCTGGTGGTTATGTGGGTGGGGATGGACTTGCCCGCCTCAACGTCCTGGATCTACAACGCCAGATCCGGTCGTTGCCAGTCCCCGTGATTGCCCTTGTGAACGGCTATGCCATCGGCGGAGGGCACGTCCTCCACGTCGTCTGCGACCTGACCATTGCCGGCGACAACGCAATCTTTGGCCAGGTGGGGCCGCGCGTCGGGAGCTTCGACGCCGGCTTCGGAGTGGGTTCGCTGGCCCGCCTCGTGGGCGACAAGAAGGCTCGCGAAATGTGGTTCCTGTGCCGCCAGTACAACGCTCAGGAGGCGCTCGACATGGGCCTCGTAAACAAGGTCGTGCCGCTCGCCGATCTGGAGGCAGAGGGCGTGGCCTGGGCGGATGAGATCCTGGCCATGAGTCCCACCGCGATCCGCTTCCTGAAGGCGTCCTTCCTCGCGGCTACCGACGGTCTGGCCGGACTGCAGGAGATGGCCGGCAATGCCACCGGCCTGTACTACACCACCGACGAGGCCCGCGAGGGTTCCAGGGCCTTTCTGGAGAAGCGGAAGCCCGACTTCTCGCGATATCCTCGCCGGCCGTGAGTGGCGCCGCTGCGCCAGGGGTCAGAACGTGGCTGCTGGCGATCCGACCTGCGACGCTGCCTGCGTCCGTTAGCGGCGTCATGGTTGGACTGGGGGCGGCCTGGGCAACCGGCTCGGCCTTCCGGCCCGATGCGGCGCTCGGCTGCATGGCTGTGGCCCTTCTCCTGCAGGTTGCCGCCAATCTCGCGAACGATCTCTCCGACTTCAAGCGTGGCGCCGACACACCGGACCGCCTGGGCCCGACCCGCGTTGCCGCGGCGGGCCTGGTCACGGTCCGCCAGCTGCAAGCCGCGATCCTGGCGGTCCTGGTCATCACAGCCGCCGTCGGGGGCTGGCTCGCGCTTCTGGGCGGACCGGCAATTCTTCTGCTCGGCGCCGCCGCGGTCCTCGCAGCGCTCGCTTACACCGGCGGGCCCCTCCCCTACGGCTACCGTGGCCTGGGCGAGGTCTTCGTTTTCATCTTCTTCGGGCTGGTCGCAGTGGTCGGGACTGCGGAGCTTCAGTCGGGCCGGTTCGAGTTGCTGTACGTGCTGGCCGCGATTCCGGTCGGCACGCTCACGACCGCGATTCTCGTCGTGAACAACCTGAGGGACACCGCCACCGATCGGGCTGCCGGCAAGCGGACTCTCGCGGTGACATTCGGGGAAGATTTCGCGCGGGCCGAATACCTGGCCTGCCTGATTGGCGCCTGGTTTGTGCCCGTTGGTCTGGTGGTCGCGCGCTGGTTGGGCGCGGCCATTCCCATCGGGTCGGCTGCGCTCCTCCCATTGCTGGCCCTTCCGGTGGCAGTGCCACTCGTTCGGACTGTCCGCGCCAACGGCGATCCCAGACACCTCAATCAGGTCCTGGGAGGCACTGCCAGGCTGACGCTGGTCTTTGCCCTGCTCTTTGCCGCCGGCCTGGCATTGGGCAGAGAGCGGCTATGAGTCGGCCTCTGCCACGCCTGGATCGCGTGGAAGCTCGGCACGTCCGCGTGCCCTTCCGACGGCCCTTCGTCACGGCCGCCGGCGTCCTGACCTTCAGAAGCTCGTGGATCCTGCGCTTGCGCGATATCGACGGCAACGAGGGCCTCGGCGAAATCGCGCTGGAACCGGCAGCCTCCCGGGCCAAAGAGTCGGCGATTGGGCGAGTTGTCCGCCAAGCGGTGACGGTGCTGGGGGCCGGTGGCCTGCCGAGCCATGGCGCCCTCACGAAATTGGGCGCGTCTGGCGTCGCGCTTTGGGCCGGCATCGCTGAGGCACTGGAGCAGCTTGAGGCGCTCCGCGGCGCTCCTGCCGTAGCCCCAGCCGGCCGCTCATCAGTGGCGGCGAACGCGACGGTCCAGCTAACCGACCCGACGGCTGCCGCCGAGACCGCCAGTCAGGCAGTAGCGGCAGGTTTCTCCTGCCTTAAATTGAAGGTCGGCGCGGAAACACAGCACGACCTTGTCGAACGCGTGCAGGCGGTCCGAACTGCTATCGGCTCATCGGTTCGTCTTCGTGTCGACGTCAATGCCGGCTGGGACCTCCCAACAGCCGTGGAGCGCCTCAACGCTCTGGCTGCGCTCGACATCGAATTCGTCGAACAGCCGCTGGCGCCGGCGGACTTGGCCGGCCACGTAACTCTTCGACGAGCCAGTCCGGTTCCCATCGCCCTGGACGAATCCGCCCAGTCCGAAAGCACGGTTGCGCGGATCCTCGATGCCGGCGCCGCAGATGTCCTGGTGATCAAGCTCGCCCGGGTGGGCGGCCCAAGCTCGGTTCGCGTGATCGCGGTTCGGGCCGCGTCTGCCGGAGTGCCGGTCGTGATCAGCACGTTCTTCGAGACTGGCATCGGGCTGTACGCGGCCCTCCGAGCCGCAGCGGCGCTGCCCCTCGTTGGCGGCGAGCTGGCGCACGGCCTTGCCACGGCAGACATCCTGGCCCACGATCTACTGGCCACTCCAATTGCCGTGACGGGCGGGCGGATTGACGTGCCAAATCGGCTGGCTCCCGACGAGCAGGCTATCGAGCATTTCACCGTCGAGATGGTAGGCCCCATGGCGTGAGCGACGCGGCGGACTGCTCCCCCGTTCTATTGGCCACGGCCGCGCGCCGTAACGCTGCGCAATATGGCGACGCCCCTGCCGTCATCGACGGTTCGACCACCTGGACCTGGCACGATCTCGACTCGATTGCGGATGCAGTCGCGGCCGAGCTCTACGCCGCAGGGGTTCAGCCGCATGACCGAATCGCCCTCCTTGCCCGCTCGAATGCCGCCGCCATTGCCTTCCTTCACGGGGCGGCACGCGCCCGAGTTGTTGTCTTTCCCCTCAACGAAAGGCTGTCTGCGGCTGAGCTGTCCGCCTTCCTCGCCGAGCTTGACGTGAAGCTGGTGGTGGCTGCCGGCGAGCTGGTCACAACGGCGAAGCGTTTTGGGCCGAGCCTTCTGGTGCTCGATGAGCTTCTGGCTCGGTCGGAGACAGCTCCTGAGCAGGCGGCCCTGGCTGTCGCGGACGATCCCGCAGTCATCGTGGCGACTTCCGGAACCACCGGCCGTCCAAAGGGCGCCCTCCTGACGCACGGGCAGATGGCCGCCAGCGCCGCTGCCTGGAATGCCTTCCTTCCGGCTGCCACAGGCTGGCTGGCATCCCTGTCACTTGCCCACGTCGGTGGGCTCGGGATCGTATGGCGGGCTGCTCTGGCCTCAGTTCCTGTGGTTGTCGCGCCCGGCAACGACACCGGCTTGCTTCTGCCGGCAGTAGGAATGCAACCCGTGAGCCACGTCTCAGTGGTCGCCGTCCAACTGGTCAGACTCCTCGACGCGGCCGGCGGCGCACCACCCCCGTCGAGGCTTCGCGCCGTGCTACTCGGCGGCGGGCCCATTCCACCGGACCTGGTCACCAGAGCGCTGGCTTCCGGATGGCCCGTCGTCCCGACCTACGGCATGACGGAGTCCGCGTCCGGAGTCACCGCGTTGCGCACGGCCGAGGCCGCCGCGCGACCCGATTCAGCCGGGAGGGCTCTGCCCGGCGCTGAATTGCGCGTGGTGCGACCTTCCAGTGACGGTATCGGTGAGATCGAAGTGCGCGGTCCAAGCCTGTTCGATGGCTACGTTGGCCGAGGGGCGGGTACGGCCGCGGCATTCACGCCTGACGGTTGGTACCAAACCGGCGATCTGGGCCACCTCGACGATGACGGCTATCTGGCCGTGGCGGATCGGCGACTCGATCTCATTGTCTCCGGCGGTGAGAACGTCTATCCGGCCGAGGTTGAGGCAGTCCTCGCGAAGCATCCGGCTATCGCCGACGCTGGTGTGGCCGGACGGCCGGACGCGACATGGGGCGCCGTACCCGTGGCGGTTGTGGTGCTCCACCCCAACGTGAACGCGACCGACGAGGAAATCCTGTCTCATTGCCGCCACCGTTTGGCCGGGTTCAAGGTACCGGCACTGATCGTGCGAGTCGCGGAGCTACCTCGAGTCGGCCCCGGAAAGCTAAACAGGCAGGCCTTGCGGGAGCTGGTTGCGGAGGCTTGCCCCGGTTCCGCAAACGCTTCCGTAGCCCCAAGCATTCCGCCTCTCCGGCATCTCGTCAGATCGGATGGACACAGCCTCGCCTACCGCGTTCTCGACAACCCAACCGTCGGTATGAGACCGGGCCGGACGCGGCCGACCGTTCTGCTACTGCACTCGACTCTGTCTTCTGGATGGCAGCTCAAACAGCTGGCCCGGACCGTCGCGGGATGGGCGATCGTGCTCCTCCCCGACAGACGTGGCAGCGGCGCAAGCCAGCTCGCGGTACCCCGGCCGGTGGGTTTGGAGGAGCAAGTCGCCGACGTCGTGGCGCTTCTCGACGAACTCGGCGTGGGGCGCGTCACCGTCTTCGGCCACAGCTTCGGCGCGATCGTGGCCCTGGCCTTGGCGGCCGCGCATCCGGGCCGCGTCGAGACGGTCATGGCCTATGAGCCGCCTCTCTTCGGGGCCGTCGCCACCGCGGAGCTCGCCCGGCCCTCCGAACTGGCCGGGCTTGTCGTGGCCGCGTACGCCGACGGCGGAGCAGCTGCTGCGGCCAGGGCCTTCCTCCACGCCATCGGTGGCGAGGAGGCACTTGAGAGAGCTTCCGCGTCCACGAGGGCAGCGATTCTGGGGGAGGGCGACGGCGTGCTCGCCGACATCGGTTCTATCGATGCCAACTCGCTGGACTTGTCCCGCGTGGTCTGCCCCGTGCTGCTCGTGACCGGAGACGCGAGTCAGCCGTTCTACGGACCAATCGCCGACGCCGCGGCGGCCTCTCTGCCACGCGCATGTCGGGTCCGCCTGCCGGGGCTGGGTCACGCCGCTCCGATCACGCAACCCACCGCGATCGCCGAACTACTGCACCAAACCCTCTTGGGTGACTGAGCGCACCGCCTCCCCAATGTCGAGCCGGCCTTCGTAGATGGCTCGGCCCACAATCGCCCCCCTACACCCGAGAGCCCGCACAGCCGAAATGTCGGCCAGCGAAGACACTCCCGCGGAGGCCACGATGTCCCCGTGGCCGAGAGCGACCATTCGCGCTAGGAGGTCGAGGTTCGGCCCGTGGAGTAGACCGTCGCGCTCGATCGCGGTCACGATGAAGGTCTGGGCGCCGCGGCTCGACAGGCCGGCCAGCGCCTCCTCCACCGGCACAGCTGACGCGCCGGGTACCCAGCCCTGAC
>JAYVMQ010000279.1:0-3823 GCA_043758855.1 Chloroflexota bacterium | reverse complement strand
CCCTCTGGGCGAACTGACCAGGGATTGATCCCAGTCAGCGAACCGCGCCTCGACGGCCGTGAGTTCGAGTACGTCACCGAATGCCTCAAGACCGGCTGGATTTCGTCGGCCGGACGGTTCATCGCCAGTTTCGAAGAGAGCTGGGCCGCCTACTGCGGCAGGCGGTATGGCGTGGCGGTCAGCAACGGAACAGTCGCCCTGCAACTCGCCGTCGCCTCCCTGGACCTGACACCGGGGGACGAGGTCATCATGCCCTCGTTCACGATCATCTCGTGCGCGATGGCAGTCGTGTAC
The DNA here is from genome assembly GCA_043758855.1 of Chloroflexota bacterium. Taxonomy (GTDB): domain Bacteria; phylum Chloroflexota; class Limnocylindria; order Limnocylindrales; family CSP1-4; genus Fen-1039. Next base: position 3,529 of record JAYVMQ010000279.1, on the reverse strand, counting down.
CAGGGCGGCGTCCCGGTTCTGGTCGACTCCGATCCGGTGACATGGGGCATGGACGTCTCCAGGGTGGAGGCGCGGATCACTCCTCGGACTCGAGCCATCATGCCGGTTCACATCTACGGGCATCCGGTAGACATGGACCCGCTCCTCGAGCTCGCCGAGAAACACGGCCTGGCCATTATCGAGGACGCGGCAGAAGCGCACGGCGCGGAGTACCTCTCGAAGCGCGGTTCAGAGCCGGTCTGGCGCCGCTGCGGTAGTTTCGGCGACCTGAGTTGCTTCAGTTTCTATGCGAACAAGGTTGTCACCAGCGGCGAGGGTGGCATGGTGGTCACCGACGACGAGGCCCTGGCCAAGCGGCTTGGCCGCCTTCGGAACCTGGCCTTCATCCCGGGGCGGCGATTCCTCCACGAAGAGCTCGGGTTCAACTTCCGCATGACCAACCTCCAGGCCGCCATCGGCCAAGCCCAGGTAGAGCGGATCGACGATACCGTAGCCAGGAAGCGGCGCGTCGGGGCGCGCTACCTGCAGGAGCTCGCCTCCGTGCCCGGCATCCGATTGCAGGCCGAGCAGCCGTGGGCGCGATCGGTATGGTGGATGAACGGCCTGGTGCTCGACCCGTCCAGTGGCCACAACGCGGAGACCCTGGCCCGAAGCTTGGCCGAGCTCGGCGTCGAAACGCGCCCCTTCTTCCTGGGCATGGATCGCCAGCCCGCCCTGCGTGCCTGCGGCTGGTTCGGCGGTGAGTCATACCCGGTTACCGATGAGCTGGCGCAGATGGGCCTGTACCTGCCATCTGGTGTAGCCCTAACAGACGAGCAACAGCACACCGTGATTGCTGCAGTGAAGCAGGTTCTGGCGTGACTGAAGTCTTTGGGGCCGACTATTCCGACTCGTACGACGCGCTGTACGCCGACAAGGACTATGGAGCCGAATGCGACCTTCTGGAGGAGATCTTTCGGCATACCGACAGGCCAGTTCGGAGTGTCCTCGACCTCGGTTGCGGCACCGGCCGGCATTCGGTGGAGCTTGCCCGTAGAGGCTACGAACTCGTGGGTGTCGACATCTCGGAAGGGATGCTCGAGCGTGCACGTCGGCGGGCGTCAATCGAAGCCGCGAGCGGTACGACGTTCGTGCTGGGCGACATCCAGGACATCCAGGTCGGGAGACGCTTTGACGCCGTTCTCTCGATGTTCGCCGTCGTCGGGTACCAGATCAGCGATTCGGCAGTTCGAGCGACGTTCGCCAACGTCCGGCGCCACTTGCAGCCGGGCGGCACGTTCGTCTTCGATGTCTGGTACGGCCCGGCCGTGGTGGCAGTTGGCCCGACGACTCGCGTGAAAGTGGTTTCGACCGAGGACGGCGAGATCGAACGCCGGGCTGTGGGCGTCCTGGAGCCGGAGAGTCACGTGTGCACAGTCACCTACGAGCTCACGCGTCGCCGGACAGGTCAGCCCGATGTGGCCGCGTTGGAGACTCATCGCATGCGCTACTTCTTCGAGGAGGAACTCCGCTCCCTTCTCAAAGAGGCAGGCCTGACTCTCCGTTCCGTGTCTTCCTTCCCTGACGTCGAAAGCCGACCGTCGGCGGACTCCTGGAACGTCCTGGTCGTGGCGGCGGGCTAGCCAGGGTTGCCGGGCAGTTTCCGGCCACCGCGTCGCGTCGGTTCCGCCGTTGCCGCCCTATTTGCCGCAGCCGGCCGCTCCTTGGCCCGAACTACATCATCACCAGGCCGCCATCGACGACTCGGGTGTCGAGATCCCGCTCGTACGCGGCGAAATCATCATGCAGAGCGTTCCGCCCGGAACCGCGGTTACCTACAACTAGCCGCTCGCCGCGGCGGAGCCGAGCGGGCCGCTACTTTCCGCAAGCTGCGGGTGTGACTCCGGGTTGTCCGTAGTAGCGGCTGTCCTGGCCGAACATCTCCACGGACAAGTTCGCCACACGGCCAAGGTCCAGGACGGTCGTCCACGTCCCACCGCTCAACGACATGTCTGGGTGAACGCTGTAGGGCGGCCCCAGGACGCAGCCCTCGATCGTCGAGATGCGCTGGACGGCGGTCACGTAGTTGCGGGCCGTGCTGAGGGGAAAGTCGGTGGAGATGGTCTTGCCAGCCTGCGATAGAAGGGCGCCAATACGAGATATGCCGGACGGGCTGCTGATCTTGGTCTTGGCCGCCATCAGAACGGCCTGCTGCCGCGCTGCGCGGGTGTAGTCGCTGTCACCACCGCCCTCACGCGAGCGGACAAACCCGATCGCCATCGCGCCGGTGAGATGGATGTTCCCGCCCGGGATGTAGATCTTGTTGGTGTTGTCAATGATCGCCCGGGGGTTGTAGATGTCTATTCCGCCCATGGTGTCGATCATGCCCGCCAGACCGTCGAGACCGATCAGGGCGTAGTAGTCGACGGGGACGCCGACGAGGAAGCCGATCTCGCTTGTGAGAGTCTTGATCGCGGTATCCGGTGACCCGAAGTTCTTCGACATGGCGGCATTCATGAGGGTGTTGAGCTTGAACGAGGAAGGCACCTTGCCGCCGTAGTAGAGGTCGAAGTTGGCCGTGTCGCGCGGCACGCTCACCATGGCGACCTTCTCAGTCACCGTGTCGATGCTGACAAGCATCATCGTGTCCGTGAGGGAATGGTCTCGCCCGACCATCCAGTCAACGCCGATGAGCAGGAATGTGATGCGGTTGGGGTTGGGTGCGCGGGTGGGTGTCGGCTGGCCTGTGGGCAGGGTGTTTGAATTCGGCTGGAGCGACGAGCCGTCCGTGGGTGTGAGAGCCGGGGTTGACGTCGACGGCGCGGGCGACCCCAAACCGAGGAGGTCGTTGTTCTGGATCGTGACGCTGGTCTCGTACCAGGCCCAGGTGCCAGCGACGAACAGGCCATGCGTGGCCACGATGATCACGACGAGGGCGATCCCGAAGGCCAGCTGCCGGGGCCGCGAACGAGGCTGGCGCGAGGCCGATAGGAAGGCGTGGCCGACGGCCACGACCCTCCACACCCCGAAGACGATGACGACCCCGGCTACGGCCAGGAAGTAGGACTCGTCCCACAGGCTGACGGCGAACATCAGGGCGCCCTGGCTCAGCTGGATGATGGCCACGAGCGTAATCAGAATTGCCGGCACGGCCAGGATCACTGCCTCTCGGCGACGCCCCAGGAAGAGGTGACCGAGGCCGGGCCACAGGAACGACAGCCCGGCGGCGATCGCAGGCTTACGGTCACGGTCAGCTGGGACCGGCTCGGGATCCGTGGCTAGAGTGGCCGGCTCCGTGTCAGCCGCGGCCTGGCTGTGGGGCCGGCGCCAAACCGCCAGCACCCTTTGCCACGCAGCCAGCGCCGTCTGCCGCACGGAAAACAAGACCCTCTTAGCTCGGCTCATGGCCCGCATTATGGGGTATAGGCATCCTCGAGGACTCCTCCGACCCCTACATCATCACCAGGCCGCCGTCGACGGCGAGGACCTGGCCCGTGATGTAACCCGCCTCGTCCGAGGCCAGGAACGTGACGGCGTTGGCGATGTCCTC